>PDON01000024.1 GCA_002742935.1 Candidatus Cloacimonadota bacterium
GCAAAAGCTATCGCTTTTGCACACTTCGACTTCGCTCAGTGCAAGTTTAAGCTAGCTGTGGGGTTTCCGCACAATCCTTTTCCCAGAATAATAAAAAAAAGCGAAATTGATTACTCAATTTCGCTTTTTTATTCTATTTTAACAAGTTAAAACTTTGACGAATTACAACTATTTCTTTTGTTCTGCCAACTTCTTTTGATAATCAGCAATTAACTCATCAGAAACACCTTTTGGAACTTTTCCATATTTAGAAAATTCCATTGTAAATTCTGCTTTACCTTGAGTTGAAGATCTCAAAGTAGTTGAATATCCAAACATCTCTGAAAGAGGAACTTCAGCTATTACTGTGCAGAAATTACCCTCTTCTTCTGAAGATACAATAATACCTCTTCTTTGGTTTATACTACCAAAAATATTTCCTTGGAATTCATTTGGTCCTTCAACAGAGACTTTCATAATAGGCTCTAAAATAACAGGATTAGAAGCTGCATAAGCTTGCTTGAAAGCACCAATTGCCGCCAATTGGAAAGCCATATCAGATGAGTCAACAGAGTGTGAAGCTCCATCATTGATAGTAACTTTTACACCAACAATTGGGAAACCAATAAGAGTTCCCTTTGTCATAGCTGCTTGGAAACCTTTATCACATGCAGGAATATACTCTGTAGGAATAGCTCCACCCTTGATTTGATTAACAAATTCATAATCACCCTCTTTAAGAGGCTCAACAAAACCTGCAATCTTACCATATTGTCCAGAACCACCAGACTGCTTCTTGTGAGTATAACTAAACTCAGCTCTTCCACCAAGAGCCTCTCTATAAGCTACTTGTGGTTGTCCAACTTCAACTTCAGCCTTATACTCTCTCTTCATTCTTTCGATATAAACTTCTAAGTGTAACTCACCCATACCTTGAATAATTGTTTGGTTAGATTCTGCATCTACATAAGTTCTAAATGTTGGGTCCTCTTTTGTAAATCTGTTAAGAGCTTTAGCCATATTATCTGCAGCCTTTTTATCTACAGGTGTAATAGAGAGTGAAATTACAGGATTTGGAACGAACATACTCATCATTGATAAGTTTGCTTCTCCATTCTTAACAAAAGTATCTCCAGATGCACAGTCAACACCAAATAGTGCTGCAATATCCCCACAAGGTGCTTCTGTAATATCTTCCATACTATCTGCATGAAGTTTAATCAATCGTCCAACTTTAAATTTCTTTTTACTTCTAACATTGAAAAGCTCATCACCTTTTTTTAGGCTACCTTGGTAAACTCTAATATATGTCAACTGACCATATTGTCCATCTTCCAATTTAAAAGCCAAAGCAACTGTAGGCTTACTTGGATCAGACTCTAATTTTACTTCAGCCTCATCTTTATCTAAATCTAAAGCAATATTTTCAATTTCATCTGGTGAAGGTAAATACTTAACAACAGCATCCAACATTTGTTGAACACCCTTATTTTTATATGCAGAACCCATATAAACTGGAGTCAACTCTAAAGACAAAGTTCCTTTTCGAACAGCATCGTGAATCAACTCTTCTGTAACATTCTCTTCCATCATAGCTTCCATTAGCTCTTCAGAGAACATAGAAACAGCATCTAACATAATTTCTCTCTTCTCTTCTGCTTCAGCTAACAACTCACTAGGAATATCTCTAACTGTAATTGTTTCACCTTGAGGTCCATCATTGTATAGAGCCTTCATTGTTACAAGGTCAATAACACCTTCCATTTTATCTTCAAGTCCTATTGGAACTTGCATCAAAACAGCGTTGTGTCCTAACTTTTCACAAAGTTGATCTTTAACCTTATAAGGGTTTGCTCCTGTTCTATCACACTTATTAACAAATGCAATTCTTGGAACATTATACCTCTTCATTTGTCTATCTACTGTAATAGATTGAGATTGAACTCCACCAACAGAGCATAGAACTAAAACAGCTCCATCTAAAACTCTCAAAGATCTTTCTACCTCTATTGTAAAGTCAACGTGTCCCGGAGTATCGATGATATTTATAAAGTGCCCCTTCCACTCAACATTTGTTGCAGCAGAAGCAATTGTAATACCTCTTTCTCTCTCTAACTCCATTGAGTCCATAGTAGCCCCAACACCATCTTTTCCTCTAACTTCGTGAACAGCGTGAATTTTATTGCTATAGAATAAAATTCTTTCAGTAAGTGTAGTCTTCCCAGAATCGATATGTGCACTAATACCGATATTTCTCATTTTTTTTAAATCAAGTGCCATTTTATATTCCTCTTTTTAAATTTATTTATTTCTTAATTTATTGAAAAACTTGCTAAAACAAGCATTTATAATATTTTTCATAATAATATATAGAAAAGTAAAAATAAATTCAATACCTCAAATAAATTACTTATAAAAATTGAGAGGACTGACTAAATTTTATTCTGACCCCTTAAAAATATATAAAAAAAACGCCTAAATATAATTTTAGGCGTTTTCAAATTCCATATAATTTCTTACATCTAAGAAATTATATTTTTTACAAAATCTAAATTTGAATACTCTCTATTTATCACTTCAGTGCTATCACTTTTGTATAGACCCAAATTTGATTTAAGAAAACATTCATCCTTACCTACTTTAGAGCCTTCAAAAACTGTATTAGATAGAACCCCAGAAACTCCATCTATAGTTTCACTTGCATCTGATGATGATGAAATAACATCAATAATATCTTTAGTCAAAGAAGAATAGTCAACCTTCTTATTTAATAAACTAGCACTCTTTAAAGATGTAACAAATTTTGTTCCATAGGTAACCGCATCTTCTCCAGATCCCTCTACCCATTTATAAGCTCCTCCGAACTTAAAATCAACAGCAAAAGAAAGATTAACTTTTGTTCCAAAATTATTGTCAATATATTCCTTCAATTTCTCTGTATCATTAATATCTACTTCTCCTTTCAAAATAGGTGGTAGAATTTTTAAGAAATCAAATTCTCCTTCTAAAACATCCAATTTAATGTTCGCAACACTATACAAATAAACATTTTTGAGAAATGTCTTTCCCCTTTCTTCACTCTCCATATTTAAATCTGCATCTAGATTTAACTCAACACTTGCTCCAGCCTTAAAGCTAAGTTCCTCTAAATCAATATTTGAAATATTTCCTTGAGCTTTTAAATTTAATTTCAATGAATTTACTTTCATATTTGTTATAAATTCAACATTATCATCGTCATCTCTCTTTTCAACTACAATATCTTCATCTTTTAGATCTATATTAACACCTGTAATTACATCAACAGATCTATGAAAAGTATTTTCTACGATATCAGAAAAAGCTAATTGAAGAGAACCTCCCATATTTACAAACGCTTTACCAACAACTTCAAAAGCTTTCGCTTCATCTTCTGTTGTATAATCTACAACACCTTCCTCTGTAAATCCCTCAATTTTCTCTACTTTAGGAACCTTTAAAGGATTAATACCTAGATTACAAGAAAACAACAAAACTAAACTTATAAAAATTAATAATATTTTTTTCATTACATACCTCCATCTAAAAATTCTAGAAAGCCTCTATTGGAATATTTTTTATTATATATTTCTTCCTTATCTCCATCGTAAATATTCATTTGCCAAGAAATGATATCATCTCTATCCTTTTCTTTATATAGAGCCTTACCAATTATATCAAAAAAAGCATCCATTTTAGCGTTCTCGCTTTTAGCATCAACAACTGCATAAATAGCATCTTTATTTTCTGACAACTTCTTTGCTAAATCTACAGGAACTGGAAGTTTCCCATGCTTTAACTCTATTTCATTTCTTGAAATAACACCTTTTGAAACTCTATCTGTTATTGTATTAGCATTACCATTCTTATAGTGAGTATAAGTAAAAGTCTCATAATTTATAGTTGCTCCAAAAATGACTCCACCCCTCATATCAATAAATATTTTACCTTCTATTGAATTTAAAAGAGTTTCTATAAAAGCTTTTAAAGCTGCTGAATTTCCACCTGCAGCCTCCAGAGCTTTATAAGAATTCATAATTTCATCCATTTTGGCTGTCTCTTTAGGCATATCAAAATGTAAATAAGCCTTACCTCTAATATATCCAGTATCTATTTTTCTAACAGCTACATAATTATTAACTCTTTTTTCTGCAGAATCTTCTACTTCTCCCAAATGATACATATTATCTGTAGTTAATAAAAAACCTTCATCATCTAATCCAGGTTCACCAAACATAAGATTATTAAAACTTAAATCAATATCTGCCTCTAAAACAATTTTTGTCCCTATGTCTTTAAAACTAAATTTTTTATCCTTAATTAAATTTTTAAAATTCCCATCTGCATTAACTTTTAAAACAAATTTGTTACAATCAAATGTTGTATTTTCCTCAACACCTTCAGACTTTTTAAAAGAAAGTTTCTCTTTTAAAACAGCTACATCTACATCTATACCTACAGAACCTCCTCTATTTAAAAGCTCGGTAGCAGCTCCTCCATACTGCTTAAAAGTCTCAGTTAACGGTAAAAAATTAGCCCAACCCAACATTTTAATTTCTCGATTCACTTCTCCCTCTCCTATCGAAAAAGAAGTAAATCCATCTCCAAGAGATGCCATCTCTTCTAACTTTGGAACACTCTTTTTGTCTAAACTACTTAAAAATCCACTACAGGAAAAAGTAACAAAAACAAAACCAATTAACAGAATAAATCCTATTTTCTTCATATCAAACCTCCAATTATTAGTATAACACTGAAATATCATTTCATCAACAAAAAAATAGTTACTTTTATAAAAAACAAACTTTTATTTCAAAAAAAGGCAAGGTATATGGAGAGTGTAATTGTGTGTTTCAACACACAAATACAAATAAAATGGTGGCGACAGTTAGCCACCATTTTAGTCGGAGCGATAGCGTAGCTCGTAATACGCCGACCCGCAGGGATGCCCCCATAATATTAAATATTTTTTTATAAAGCTATTTTTTATTTTTTATTTTTTTTGTAGTATTAGATTATGAATATAAAGAAGATATTGAATAAAGATTTAGTTCTTATGGATATTAAGGCAACTGAAAAGAGTGCTGTAATAGAAGAGCTAGCAAATTTTTTGTGTAAATCTAATAAGATTAAAAATATAGAGGATGTTACTTCTGCTATAAAACTAAGAGAAGAGAAGATGACCACAGGTATTCAGGCTGGGGTTGCCATCCCTCATGGAAAGTGTTCAAAGCTTAAAGAGATTAAGGCTTGTGTATGTATCTCTAAAAAGGGTATTGATTTTAATGCACTGGATAAAAAGCCTTCAAATATTTTTATTGTTACTGTAAGT
>PDON01000010.1 GCA_002742935.1 Candidatus Cloacimonadota bacterium
ACAATATAGGGATATTTTTAATTTGATGCAAAGTAGGTATTTTGTGATTGTTCTTTTGGTACTCTTCTAGTAGCCTCAGGGTATAGATCAATGCTGCCTAAAAGCAAAAGACGGAAGACTGGAGACCGAGGACGGAAGGTGGTAGTTTGATCTCCTTATTATTTTTCTTCTTTTAATAAAAAAGAAGAAACCAAGATAGTTGAAATAACTATATCGGAACTGTTAAACTTGGAATCTTCTAATAGATGGATGTAAAGCAAACCTCCATTACCGATGGAGAGTTTTTTAGGAAATTATAAAATAGTTTCCTAAAAATGGTGGAATCGGTAGCCCGTAAAGGGCTGAGGTTGCCTTAAAAAGTCAGACTTTTGAGAAGCGAGTAGTACAAGGAATTATTTTTTTATGTGATAGGAGCCTAGTAAACCTAGATGACTTGAACAGGAAAAAGTGATGACGCAGTAATACGAAGCTTATCGAAACTCTGGGTAATATTTTATTGATTTTACACCATATATTTATTACACTTGGAGCGGATCTCTTTTTGAAGTTTATCAAAATGGATAAAGTATAGAAAGAATAGAATTTAAGTTAAACTAAAAAACTCTGTAAAAAAGCAAAAAAAGTATCTTTTTTCAGAGTATAATTAAAGATGGAGAAGTTATGAAAGCTTTTTGGAAACTTTCGCCTGTTTTGGTACTTGCAGGACTAATGATGATTTCAAATATTAAATCTCTTTCAACTTTTTTTGGATTTAGTCTTGATATCTTGATTATTGCTCCAATTGCAGTTATTTATGCAGCTATAGTTGCAATGATTACAGAAAAATTTAAATTTAATGATATCCTAAATTCGGCTGTAGACAATGTTAAGGAGATGCAACTTGTATTTTTCATTCTGATGTTTGCTTATGCAATGGCGGATGTTTTTATGGGAACAGGGGTTGGAGCTTCTATAATAAGTCTTAGTTTAAGTGTTGGAATCTCTGCTCAAACAGTAGCTTTGGTAGCTTTTTTGGTATCTTCTGTGCTTTCTGTTGCTACCGGTACCTCTTGGGGAACCTTCGCCGCTTGTGCACCTATCTTTTTATGGATGACACATATACTTGGAGGGGATATTGTTCTAAGTTTGGCAGCAATTGCCGGAGGATCATGCTTTGGAGATAATTTAGGATTGATATCAGATACAACTGTAGTAAGTTCAGGTATACACAATGTTGAGGTTACTCATAGAATGAGAAATCAAGGTTTATGGTCTCTATTCTGCTTAATCGTAGCCGGAGCTCTATTTTATGCAGCAGGAATCTCCCTTCCGGGAGAAGCTGTTGACCCAACAAAAGCTATAGAAGCAATCCCTCAAGATGTTTGGACTACGCTAGGTAAAGAGAAGCCTGTGGCAGTTGATCTTCTAAAGCAGGTTCAACATGGAGTACCTCTATATATGGTTATTCCTCTTATTTTAGTGATTGTTATAGCCTTAAAAGGGTTCTCTACTCTTCTTTGTCTTGGTGCGGGAATTGTATCTTGCTATATTTTAGGAACATTTGCAGGAACTGTAGAGGGTATAATACCATTCTTGGAGATGATTAAACATGGCTTTATAGGTGCAGGTTCTTGGGTGATAATCATGATGATGTGGGTAGCTGCTTTTGGTGGAATTATGGCAAAGATGGATGCTTTCAGACCTCTTTCAATCCTAGCTGTTAAACTATCGAGAAATGTAAGACAACTAATGTTCTGGAACGGAATTATATCACTTCTTGGAAACGCTGCTCTGGCTGATGAGATGGCTCAAATTGTTACGGTTGGTCCTATTATAAAAGATATTACAGAGGAGAATGTTGAAGGAAGTGAAGAGGATATGTACACTTTAAGACTTAGAAATGCAAGTTTCTCTTCAGCTCTTGGTATATTTGGTTCCCAACTAATACCTTGGCATGTTTATTTAAGTTTCTTTGTAGGTATAGCTTCCACGGTTTATCCGCTTCATGCATTTAGCCAAATAGAGATAATAGAGTATAATTTTATGTCTTATGTAGCTGTATTCTCTATTCTACTATTTACACTGTTTGGAGTTGATAGATTTATACCTGGTTTTGCAATTTCCAGAGAACCTAATGTTAAACTTAAAAAAAGTATAGCGTAAGATATATAAGACCATTGAATGGCAAACTAGTTGTGAACATAATCTAAGGGTAGGTTTTATGCCTACCCTTTTTTATCTCATCGAAAATATTTTTCTGATCCTTCCCAAAAAAATCATACGATATTATAAATATTTCCCGTGTAAAAGTATATGGACGATGGAAACAAACAACTCCCACCTTCCGCCCTCGGTCTTCGGTCTCCTGTCTCCCTTCTAATCTTTTAAAAACAGATCCTATTTGAAGATAACTTTACAGGTTGATCATTAATGTTATCTCATGCATGATCTCCTATTCCATTTAAAGGATAGATACCAACAACGATTACCGCCGTAGTATTTAATTAGGCAGCATTGAAACTTGTGTCTGCCCCTACTTCGGTCTCCCGTCTCCCGTCTCCCGTCTCCCGTCTCCCGTCTTCCGTCTTCGGTCTCCCCCACCACTCTTTAGATATCTCATATATTAATTTGATATAGAATATTTTTAAGCTAAAATGTATAATCAAATTGCATTTCATTTCAATAAATATTATCTTTAACAAATTAATTATGGGTGCAAGAAAGATGTAAATCCTATAATAAAAAAGGAATAAGGATTATTGTATCCTTATTTTATAATTCTTGGGATTTAAGTAATAAAAAAAAGGGCGAAACATGGAAAAGATCTATCCTGACTCCGGTTTAACATTTGACGATGTACTTTTGGTACCTCAATACAGTGAGGTTGCACCAAATCAAGCAGATACAAGTACCAAACTAACAAAAGATATAACACTGAATATTCCTATTTTAGCAGCTGCAATGGATACTGTATCTGAATCGAGGATGGGTATTGCCATGGCAAGGCAAGGAGGAGTAGCAGTAATACATAAAAATCTTCCGGCTGATGTTCAAGCAGCCGAGGTTGACAGAGTAAAAAGATCTGAAAGCGGAATGATTTTAGACCCTCTTGTAATAAGTCCCGATCAAAGCATAAAAGAGACTATGGAGATGATGGCAAAGTTCTCTATCTCCGGTATTCCTGTTGTATCACAAGGAAAACTTGTAGGTATCATAACAAATAGAGATCTTAGATTTATAACAAATTACGATGCTCCCGTTTCAGATGTTATGACCTCTGAGAACCTTATTACAGGAACTGTAGGTATCTCACTTGAGGATGCAAAGGAGATTCTTCAAAAACATAAAATAGAGAAGTTACCAATCATTGACGATGACTATTTTCTCAAAGGTATGATTACCTATAAAGATATACAGAAAAAAATTGATCATCCAAACGCATCAAAAGATTCAAATGGAAGATTGATTGTTGCCGCAGCTGTTGGTGTAAACGGTGATGATGAAAGAATCCAAAAGTTGATAGCGGCTAATGTTGATCTACTTGTTATTGATGTAAGTCACGGACATCATATCCACATGCTAAACGAGGTTAAAAGAATAAAGAAAAGATATAATATCCCTGTAATTGCCGGTAATATTGCTACTCCTGAAGCTGCTGAAGCCCTTATAAAAGCGGGTGCAGATGCTATAAAAGTGGGTATAGGACCCGGATCAATCTGTACAACGCGTGTTGTTGCAGGTGTGGGAGTTCCCCAAATTACTGCAATTATGAATGTTAGTAATCTGGCTAAAAAGTATGGTGTTCCCGTAATTGCTGATGGAGGTATAAAGTATAGTGGAGATATTGCTAAAGCTATAGCTGCTGGTGCAGATGCAGTAATGCTAGGTTCTATCTTAGCCGGTACAGATGAGGCTCCGGGAGAGATGATTCTTTATGAAGGAAGACAATTTAAAAGCTATAGAGGTATGGGTTCTCTTGGAGCGATGAAGAGAGGATCTTCCGACAGATACTTCCAAACCACTAACCAAAAAGCAGTACCTGAAGGAATCGAGGGAAGAGTTGCCTATAAAGGTAAGGTTGAAAATACTCTATACCAGATGGTTGGAGGATTAAAACAAGCTATGGGTTATTGTGGAGCAGCAAATATTGAAGCTATGAAAAAAGATACAAAGTTTATTCGTATGACAGGTGCCGGTTTAATTGAAAGCCATCCACACGATGTAACAATTACCAGAGAAGCACCAAACTATGAGGTAAAACACTAATAATGTTAACAAAAAGTTATAAAATAGATTGTTGTATAAACTCTACAATTAAGTTTGTAGAGTTTATGCGATGATTAAAAACTTTATCTGACCGGAATATTTAGCCGGTTTTTTAATTTATATAAAGAATAGGAATTAGATAAAATGGCTCAACAAAAGAGAACAGCGATTACTCCAATAAGAGAGAAGGATTACCCAAAATGGTATCTCGAGGTTATTAAAGCGGCAGACCTTGCTGAAACTTCAGATGTTAGAGGTTGCATGGTAATTAAACCTTGGGGGTTCTCAATATGGGAAAACATGCAAAGAGAACTGGATGATATGTTTAGAGAAACAGGGCATAGAAATGCGTACTTCCCTCTCTTTATTCCGTTGAGTTATCTTCAGAAAGAGGCAGACCATGTTGATGGATTTGCCAAAGAGTGTGCTGTGGTTACTCATCACAGACTGGAGCAGGATAGTACAGGAAAACTAAATCCGGCAGGTGAACTTGAAGAACCTTTAATTGTAAGACCTACAAGTGAAACCATTATTGGAGCTTCATACGCCAAATGGGTTAACTCCTATAGAGATCTTCCAATTTTGATAAATCAATGGGCTAATGTTGTAAGATGGGAGATGAGAACAAGAATGTTCTTGAGAACTGCTGAATTTTTATGGCAGGAGGGACATACTGTCCATGCTACTGAAGAGGAAGCTGTAGAGGAAACCTTAAAGATGCTTGAAGTTTACAGAGAGTTTGCCGAAGAAGTTTTGGCTATACCGGTAATTTGTGGTGAAAAGAGTGAATCAGAAAGATTCCCCGGTGCTGTAGCTACATACTCAATTGAAGCTATGATGCAGGATAGAAAAGCATTGCAAGCAGGGACTTCCCATTTCTTGGGACAAAAGTTTGCCAAGGCTTCCAAAATAAAGTTTCAAAATAAAGAGGGTAAAGAGGAGTTTGCTTGGACAACTTCATGGGGTGTTTCAACTAGACTTATTGGATCTTTAATCATGGTTCATGCCGACGATAATGGTATGGTATTTCCTCCTAGAATAGCTCCGGCTCACATTGTTATTATACCTATGTATAAAAATGATGATGATAGAAAACTTGTAATGGAGTATATTGAAAACCTTGTAAAAGATCTCAAAAAGAACAGATATCACGACTCAAAGATAAGGGTTGAGATAGATGATAGAGATATTAAGGGCGGTGTTAAAAATTGGGAATGGATAAAGAAAGGTGTTCCGTTAAAAGTTGAAGTTGGAATGAGAGATATTGAGAAAGGCTCACTGGCTGTTCTTAGAAGAGATGATGAGGAGCTTAAAAAAGAGTTTATAGATAGAGAAACATTTGTTTCAAACTTTATTGAAACACTTGACTCAATTCAATCAAATCTATTTAACAGAGCCTTAAAGCTCAGAGAGGATAATAGTATTCATATTGATTCTAAGGATGAGTTCTACACCTTCTTTACCAATAAGAATAAGAAAAATCCTGAGATACATGGTGGATTTGCTTACTCTCACTGGTGTGGAGCACCTGAGTGTGAAACAAAGATTAAAGAGGATCTGAAAGTAACTATTAGAAATATTCCATTGAATTCAAAAGAGGAAGAGGGGAAATGTATCTGTTGTGGCAAACCTTCTCCAAAGAGAGTTATCTTTGCTAAATCCTATTAGGATACAAGATAAGAGAAATTTAAAATTTAAGTTTAAAAGGTTAAAAGCAGGGGGAATAAATGAATCTTTTAGGTAAATTAGATTACGGTGACAGAGTTATAATTCCGGTTAATCCAAAAGGAAGATTTGCAAAGAAGATAGGAAAAGAGCTTAAACAACCATGGAGAGTAGATGGACTTATTGCTCACTTCTCCCACGATGATGATGATTATGATCCAAAACTTTTATTAAATGAAAAAGAAGGTTTTGTTGATGAACCAAGAAATAGATTAAAAGGAAAAACTGTATACCTTGTTGCAAGTCATCACAGTTGGAATCCTTCACTACTTTTTGAAAGGATCTGTCATACAGCTTCTCTTTGTCTTGAAAATGGTGCTGAAAAAGTAAACTTGGTGTGGACAAATGTAAGACTTTCCGGAAACCATTTAAGACCCGGAACAGGTAATAAGTTTACTCCAAAAGATATTGAAAAATATGATGGAAAAAGCTTATCTACCACTAGAATCGCAAAAAGATTTAAAGCTGAAGGCATATCAAAAGTACTTACCCTCCACACACACTCTAAAAATATTGTTGAAGCTTTTGGAGAGGTATACTTTGGCGATATAGAGAGAGGTAAAGAGTGCTTTATAGATCTTCCTGTGGCTCCTATTGTTGCTCACTATCTATACTCTTCAGGAAAGATTAAAAACAGTGGTAAAGATGCTGTATTTATCTCGACAGATGAAGGTTCCAAAGATTTGGGTGTAGATATTATGAAAAATCTTCAAAACCTCGACCCTTCTCTTAAAGATATAAGCTGGATCCAATTTGGAAAGAGAAGAGATCCTCAAACAGGTGTTTTAAAGGAGATTTTTGAAACTGAAAAATCTGAAAACTATACAGGTATTGAGGGCAAGGATAAATTTATCTTTGATGATATTGTAAGATCCTTCTCATCTATGTACGGTGTTATTGATAAGCTTGGTGGTAAAAACTATACAATGTTTGCTACCCATGCTCACCTTACCGGAGACAGTCAAAATCTATTAAGATCAGATAAAATAAAAGAGATCATCTTTACAAATACAATGACATCCAATTTAGAAAACCCCTACTATGAATATCAGTTATTTCCTAAAACAACTGTAATAAAAGTAGGAAAGTATTTAGCCAATGCTATACCAAATATTGTTGAAGATGGTAATGATCCTGACAGCTTCTATACGGCAAAATCACCTTCTGATATTAATATAATAAGTAAGTTATACGATCTAAGAAGAGAGTTTAATTCTAATAACGGGTAGATAAATTTTTAAATATAAAAAGTAAGAGTAGGGTAAAATCCTACTCTTACTTTTTACGATAGCGTATCTATTTTATATGAAGCCTCTACTATTTTTTTCTCTAAAATTGAAATATTTTCCTTAAAAAGTTTTCCACTATTTGGTAAAATAGAAACCGAATATTTTCTCCCTTGATCTGTAAAAGATATTTTATATGAGTGTAAATAGACCCTTTCAGATTCTACCTTAGATCCATACCTCTCATCTCCAATAATAGGAGAACCCAAAGATTTCATTGCTACCCTTATTTGATGTGTTTTTCCCGTTAAAATTTTTATTAAAAATAATCTTATTGAAGAGACCAAAGATCTACTTGAAAAAAGAGTAATAGCAGGATTTTTATTACTCTTTAAAAGCTTATAGGAACCACCTCTGGATTTAATCATATCCCCCACAACTTTTCCCATGCTTTTTTTGGGCTTCCTATCTGAAAGAGCAATGTAGTACTTACTCAACTTTTTATTGGTTAGGAGTATGTTAAATCTCCTTACCGATTCAATATTTTTACCAAATACAATTACTCCTGAACTAACCTTATCCAATCTGTGAAGGGTATAAAGATTATCTATATTAAATCTTTCTCTAACCATATCTATCAAACTTTTAGAATTGTATGTTGAATGAAAATTCAAATTACAATCTTTATCTATAAACAGGAAATTTTCATCTTCAAAAATTTTTCTCATAGTATCTTAAACTCAAAATTTATAAACAGTTAAAATTATATATGACAATAAGAAAAAGAAAGAGAAAATTTAATTAACTCATTCTACTTCTTGTTATTTTTAACTAAACAATTTATCTTCAAAATAATAGATAAGAGAGCTATTTTGATTATTGATTTTTTTAAATATGTATTGTCTAAAATATTTGAACTTATTGTTAGTATAAGACATTTTTTGTATGATAGAGAGCTTATAAAATCTAAGAAGTTTAACTATACAAAAATTATCTCCATTGGTAATATAAGTGTAGGTGGTACAGGAAAAACACCCCATGTTATTAAAGCCGTAAAAGATCTGAAAGAATACAAGATAGCAGTTCTTTCTAGAGGGTACAAAAAAAAGGTAGATGGAGAGGTTATAGTATACGATAAAAAGAGGTTTTCAACAGCTGAAGATGGCGGAGATGAGCCATATATGATAGCAAAGAAAAGTGGTGTATTTACAGTTTCTAATCCTAATAGATCTCAATCTCTGGGTGGAGTATTAAAAAAATACTCACCTGATTTTATTATTTTAGATGATGGTTTTCAACATAGGAAAGTAAAAAGAGATATAGATATTGTACTTGTTGATAGTATAAGATTTTTAGGCAACAAAAAGTTTATACCTTACGGAATTTTAAGGGATAGTATTGAAAGGCTAAAATATTCTGACACTATTATTCTAACTAAGGTGTCAAGAAGAGATAAAAAAGTAGATAAACAGATAGAGATACTGAAAGAGTACAATACAAATATAGTGTACTCAAAAATAGTAGCTGATAGAATTACAAACGGGAAAGATGAAATAGATATTTCAACAATAGATAAAAAAAGGGTTCTATTATTTACAGGGATTGCCTTAAGAAAACCTTTCTTAGATCTATTTTCCAAGAGTGAGAAAGAGTCTCTAATATTTTCTGATCACCATAGATTTTCCGATAGTGATATAAAAAAAATTTATTATTGTGGGTCAGGTAAGGATTATATAATTTGCACAGAAAAGGATTATGTTAATCTTCCTAAAAATATTAACAATAAAATCTATTTTCTAAAGATGGATGTGGAGCTATTTGATCTAGAAGATAAAAAAACTAATTTTAGGGATATTATAGATAGATGGACAAGAAGATAAAACATATACCTAGAATGGATGACCAATTTAATAAATGTACATTCTGCGGAAATTGCAGAGTTGTTTGTCCTACATTTTTGGTAGAGAGAAGGGAATCAACTCTTTGTCGTGGCAGAATTGATCTTATAGGTGGTGTTTTAAGTAAAAGCTCACCCATAAATATAAGTGAAAAATTTGAGCATGATATAAATATGTGCTTAAACTGTATGAGTTGTGAAGAGATATGCCCACCTAAAGTCAAAGTATCAGATCTTATTATAGCCGCAAAAGCTGATATATTCTCAAAAAGAAAAAAGCATCTTTTTAAATATTTTTTTAAGGATAGAATATTTTTTACAAAGTATATTATTTTCAAATATATACTTGGTTCAAAAAATAGGTTTAGGTTTTTATTAACAGTATACAAACAGATCTACCCCTTTCTTTACAATAAAGATTTAAAAACAAAAATAATGGGTAAAATATTACTTAAAGCAGGTACTCTAAGCAATGAAAGAAAACTACCAAAACCTGATTTCTTTGATTATAAATCATTCAATATTGAAAAGAAAGATTTCCATGTAAAGAAAAGGGTTGGACTCTTCTTAGGATGTACCGGTAAATTTTTATACAAGGAAAGAGTTAAACACACAATAAAGCTTTTAAATAACGCAGATATAGATGTATTGATAACTGAAGATTTTAATTGTTGTGGAGCACCGGCTCTTTACAATGGAGATATAAGCTCAGCAAAATCTATAGCTATAAAAAACAGTGAAATTGCCAATAGGCTAAATCAGATTAGTGCAATAATAACAATATGTGGATCCTGTGGACACATGATAAGAAATGAGTATAAAAAATTTGGAATTGAACTAAACATACCTGTTTATGATATATCTGAATATCTTATAGCCGAAAAGATAAAAGTAAAGCCTCGTTTTCCGGATAAAAAAGTTACTTATCATCACTCGTGTCATCTTTTGAGAGGAATGAAGGTTAAAGATGAGCCTATAAACCTTCTCAATAATGCTTATAAAAAAAAGTTTATAAGTTTAAAAGAGGATCAAAAATGTTGTGGAGGAGGAGGAACCTTCAGTTACTCATACTATGAAATTGCTAAAAAGATAACATCAGAAAAGTGTGAAAATATAGAAAAAACAGAAGCTGACATTTTAGCAGTAGGTTGCCCTAATTGTAGCATGAGAATTGGAGAACAAAAGATAGTTGATAACAAAGATTTTGAAATTATGCATACTGTTGAGCTTCTAGAAGTTGATAAAGAGCATTACCAAAAATAAAAAAAAGAATTTTACTTTAACCTGAGTTTGGTATAAAACTGACAGGCTATCTTATATAATAACTATAGATCGTGGGAGGTGGAAGACGGGAGACCGAAGATGGAAGATAGAAGATGCCCAAAGGGCAGATGAGGATAGAACAAACCATATCGGTTAACTCTGTCGAAACAGTTAAACAAACAGTCTTCCTCAAAGAAGGATCTAAAGCAAATCTCCATCACCGATGTATCCTCTAGATCGGAAACAACTAATATCTCGTTCCAAAAAAAGTTTTCAGATATAGCGGTGGAATCGGCAGCCCTTAAAGGGCTGTGTTACCATCATCGACAATGGTAAAGAGCTCAGGGCTTTATGCCCCAATTATGTTTTTGCTTCTTTTGGCTATAAAAGAAGTGCAATAAAAATTTTATAGATTTTTACAAAAATCTTAAAACTTTTCCCTCAGACTTTCGATAAAGTTGTATTTAGCGTGCTATTTATTATGCTAAATATTATATAAATAGTTATGTCGAATTAAGGTTACTTTAAAAAGATTAAGTTACAGATATTTAAGTCCTACTGAAAAACTTCAAGAATTAAAGATATTTTACTCTGTTTGCAACTAGAAAATAAAAGATACTATTCAAAAAAAAGGTTTATTTTAAACCTTTTTATTTGAACAATTGAAACAAGTAAAAATGTTAAAATTAAGCTTTAAGAGATATTGAGTTCTTATCAAAGTATAAAATAATCTCATCCTCATTAAGATTTAACCAGCCCTCATTATAGGCATCAAAAAGATCAACTTTACCATTTTTTAGATAAGAGTCATTTACAAAAATGAAATATGGAACACCAAGCTCTCTATAGTGTCTAATCCTAAAACTAATACAACTTTTAGTTTCAAACGATATATTATTTTTTTCTGATATCCTCTTATACATACTCCTAGCAGATTCAATACATTCGTCACTGCTTGAATCTTCAGGTAGTATAACCGCTTTAATTGGAGCTAATTTTGGAGAAAGAACAACAGATCTATTTATAACATCATAAAAACCATTCTTTCTAAATCTCTCCCAAAGTATGGCTAAAATTGTTTTCTCAATATCAATAGAAACCCTAATTATATGAGGAAAGTATGAATCTTCAGAATCCTCATACTTTAAAGTTTCCAGAATTTGCTTATTCTCTTCATTTTTAAAATCATGATCCGTTTTATTATTTATAAAACCTATCACCTCTTTTCCAAAAGGAAACTCATAGACAATATCATATTTTTCATAAAAATAATTATCAGAGCTTATATCTACTGCATCCTTTTTATGAAACCAAGTCAAATTATCGGAATTAAAACCAATAGATTTTAATTTGGTCTTAAGAATTGAAAACCAAGATTCCAACCAACTATTTGATCTCTCCGGTTTTACAAAAAACTCAATTAACTGATGTTTCGAAGGCTTATTTACAAAAATAAAATTACTAGAATCAAATTGTATCCTATCAACCTTTAAGGTTCTTCCTATTCCAAAAGGTATCTTCTTCTTATTTGCAGATGCATAGTTTTTATAGTTTAAATATACTTTAGAATCTGAATCTATCTTCTCAATGGGAATTACATTTGAAGGGTTGGTAATCATCTCATAATACCACCACTTCATAAAATTCATCTGAATTAAATTTCCATACACCCCAAGCTTCCAATACCCTTGAATACTATCTCCAAAATCTTTTACTCTGGTAAAATAATCTTTAGAGATTAAAAAAGTTTCAAACTCTACAAGCTCAGATTTTCCCCTTTTTAACAGACTGTCCAAATCCTCTTCATCAACTGTTTCATCATTTTCAAGAGATATATCTTCAAGATTTTCAATATCTAAGTCAACAGAATCACGGCTATCATCAATATTTATATTATTCATAGAAGCACCATTTTGATAAATTACACACTACAATTTAAAAAAATATTTGAACAAATAAAACAGAAAACTATTACTATCAAATATAATAATTTATAAAAAAGAAAAACAAATAAAAAAAAAGATAGCTTTTAAAAGCAAATAAATACGATCAAAATCCAAAGATAAATTTTCTAACGATTCAAAAGTTTTTCTGTATAACTAAACAAGGAACTCAGCTCAAATGGTTTTTTCAAAAATGCATCACCATATTTTTTACCTACAACTACTTTATCTCCAAAACCGGTAATAGCCAATATAGGTAGATTAGGATAAAGGCTTCTGCACCTACTTACCAGCTCAACACCTCCCATATTTGGCATATTAATATCCGTAATCATAAGGTCAAACTTTTTTTCGCCTAGTTTTTCAAGAGCATCTATACCATCTTCTGCCTTTGTAACAAAGTAACCAATATCATCAAACAACTCAAACAATAATACTCTCATACCCGGATCATCATCAACTACCAATATGTTTTTCATTAACTTATCCTGTCAAAAAATTTTGATTTTTTTATATCAGAGATCTTATAATTACCCACAGCTTTTTTTTTATTCATAAGATACAGCTTTTCACTGTTTAACATTTTTCCAAACTTCTCAATACTGTTTCTATTTCTATTATCCATCTCTAAAATCATATCTATATATCTATCATTCTCCTTGTAAGCAGATAAAAACTCTTCTTGACCAACACCTTCTTTAATCATCTCTATTTTAGCATACAAAGATGAAAGTTCATTAAAAAGAGCTTCCCTCATTTCCAAAATCTGATCAAGTAGAACATAATCACTATCAAGATCTAGTTTAGATATTTCAATGGAAGAGTCATAGATTTTAATAAGAATACTTCTATGAGATTCAATCAAAGTATATAATTCTCTATTTCCTAAACTCATCTAAATTCTCTTGCCAATTTAACAGTATCTCTTTTAACTCATATTCCAAAATATCGGAAATAGCAATATTATCTTTGTTAGCTTGAGCATCTTCCAAAGTGTTTAATGTTAATTCCAACTTATCAAGCTGATTTGATAGTGTAGAATCTAAGAAAGCAAAGCTCTCAAAATCAATCTTTTTTAAAGAAACAATTAGGTTAATACTGTAGTTAAACCATCTCATTCCCTCTATTACAGCAGCAAAATATTTATGGGAATTAAACTCATCATCCATACGAAAAGCATCAGAAGATTTATCAATATTATCCACAATGTTTGAAATATGATCCTTTAAACCTGAAATATTTTCCTCTATAAGTGTTTTTTTGAGGATAGTTTTAATGGAAACAAAATCTATCTCCTCCATACTTTTGGAAAAATATTCAAATTGAGAACCCTCCTCCATAACCTTTCCATTAATAGCTATTTCAGAAATAACCCTTTCCTCATTAGAAACACCCAAAGAAAGTTTTTCATAAAAATGTTTGAAAGTACCAATATTCGAAACATTTATCAATTGCTTATTTCCATCTATAATTAACTCCATTTAAACGCTCCTATTCCCATTCTATTGTTCCCGGAGGCTTTTGAGAAATATCGTAAACAACTCTATTTACACCCTTAACCTCATTTATAATCCTTGTAGATACCTTAGATAAAAGCTCATACTCAAATTTATACCAATCAGCTGTCATAAAATCAATGGTTCTCACAGCTCTCAAAGCAACAACATTCTCATATGTCCTCTGATCCCCCATAACACCAACAGCTTTAACAGGTAACAATACCGCAAATGCCTGACCAATTTCATCATAAACACCGGCAGCTTCAATCTCTTCAATAAAGATAGCATCTGCTCTTCTTAAAATATCACACTTCTCTTTTGTAACCTCTTCAAGAACTCTAACACCCAAACCGGGTCCAGGGAAAGGATGCCTGTTTATTATATGTTTAGGAAGTCCAAGCTCCAATCCGACTCTTCTAACCTCATCTTTAAAAAGCTCTTTTAAAGGCTCAATAATATTTAGTCTTAAATCATCAGGCAAACCACCAACATTATGATGAGACTTTATAGTTACGGAAGGGCCTCCCTTTGGACTTACAGATTCAATTATATCGGGATATATTGTTCCTTGAGCCAAATAATCAATAGAATCATCACTATCTTTTAACAATCTAATCTCATTCTCAAATGTTTCAATAAAAACCTTACCAATAATTTTTCTTTTTGCTTCGGGATCTTTAACACCTGATAAAGGCTCTAAAAAGTTGGATTCAGCATTGCTTACAACCAAATTTATATTAAAGTTTTCCTTAAAAGTTTTTATAACTTTTTCTCTCTCATTTAACCTCAATAATCCATTATCAACGAAGATAGCAATTAAATTTTCTCCTATAGCTTTTTGAAGTAAAAGAGCAGCAACAGAGGAATCTACACCACCGGAAAATCCTAGAATAACCTTCTTGTTACCAACCTCACCTCTTATCTTTTCAACAGCTTCATCTATAAAATTTGAGGGTGTCCAATCTCCAGTACAACCACAAACCTTCTTTATAAAGTTATCAATAAAAATATCTCCGTTAACTGAATGATCCACTTCAGGATGAAATTGTACACCGTATATATTTTTATCTCTATTCTTAAATATTGCAAAAGGTGTATTTGGGGTATCCCCTAACTTTTCAAAACCTTCAGGAATTTTTTGTAATTTATCACTATGACTCATCCAAACTTTCCAAAGATTATTTTTTGCAACATTTGAGAAAATTTCATCATCTTTTTTTATCTCAACTTCAGCAAAACCATACTCTCTCTTATCACTTCTCTCTACCTCTCCTCCAAAAATTTGAGTAATAACCTGCATACCGTAACAGATTCCAAGTATAGGAACACCAAGATCAAAAATACCAAGATCAGGTCTAGGAGAATCTTCGTCATAAACAGAATTTGGACCACCGGAAAGAATTATACCAACTGGATCAAGGGCTTTAATCTCCTCAATAGGGGTATTAAAGGGCTTTAACACAGAGTAAACATTTTTTTCTCTAACCCTTCTGGCAATCAACTGGTTATACTGGGAACCAAAATCCAAAATAACTATTTTTTGGTGTTTCATAAAATCTCCTATAAACTCAAAAACAACAACTATATTGCAAATTAAACCATATTATTGCAAACCCTTAATAAGTGCAAAAGATTAAACTAAACAGATCTTTTGATAATAGTTTTAGCATACTTGAAAGTAAAACTTTAATATCCTAGTAAATAATCTACTAGTAGATACACTAAACTAAGAGCAAATACAAACTCGGCTGACAATATAGCTCAAATAGTAGCATAGGGGCAAGATAAATAATGAAATTAAGTAGGGTTTAATGAAAAAGTTATAAACAAAGGAGTTCAGGGCAAAATAGATTTGAGGAGTAGAACTACAAGTAATCTCATATATATTCATCATTGAAAGCAACCTGAGTTCGGTATAAAAAGCAGAAAAAAAACAGTATAGGAATGTAAAAAATATGAGGTGTATAGCTATTTCAATTTTAATTTACTTGATTACACAATATTAATGGTATAGATTTCATTGGAATTAGGATTTAAAACTACTCTTTAAGGAGGAAAGAATGAAAAAAATTATCTATTTTATTCTAATGACAATTGTTTCATTAAGTGCAAGTAAAATGGATTATGCCACAGTTAAAGTAGATGGCGTAGAAGGAATTAAAAAACTTATAGGCTATGGAATTGATATTGACAGATGTAGCATGAAACCAAACTCTTCATTTGATAGCGTACCTGTTTACATAAACAAGAGTGATTTTGACTACTTAAAGAGTTTAGGTTACGAGGTAAAATGGACACCTGCCAATTACAGTGAAGTATCAAAAGGTTATAGAGATAACAACCAAATAGGTGAAGAGTTAGAAGAACTTGAATCCAACTACCCTGAAATATGTAAGAGATTACAAATTGGAACCACAGTAAATGGGAATCCTATTTGGGGTATGAAAATTACAGATAATATAAATGTTGAAGAAGCTGAACCAGAATTTAAATACACATCTTCAATGCACGGAGATGAGATTGTTCCTATGGAGATGTGTATGGAGCTAATTTATGATCTTTTAGAAGGTTATGAAGCAGAAAATGATACAATGACAACTCTTATAAATAATACAGAGATATATATTGTACCTCTCCACAATCCTGACGGAAACTTTGCTCACCAAAGAACAAACGCTAATGGTGTTGATCTAAACAGAAACTATCCGGAGAGAACTCACAACGATCCAAATATTGTTGGTGGATATTTTGATGATTATGGAAACACAACTCAGCCGGAAAATGAAGCTTTTATGAACTGGTTTGATGAGAGTAATTTTGTTCTTTCAATAAACTTTCACAATGGAGCTCAGGTTCTTAACTACCCTTGGGATAAAGCTGAAAGCGGAAAAGATCCTCTAAGAGAAGTTTATGCCGCTACACCTGATGATGAAACATTTATTTGGCTAAGCCATGGTTATGCAAATAGAAATCAAGAGATGTTAAACGGTGGATATGAGAACGGAATCATAAACGGTGCAAGTTGGTATCAAATAAGTGGAGGATTACAAGATTTCAACTATGCTTATCACTCAACTATGGAAGTAACAGCGGAGGTTTCCAATACTAAATGGCCTCCATTCTCAGAAGTAGCTCAACACTGGGCACACAACAGAAGTTCAATGCTTTGGTATATGGCTGCTGTACACTCCGGTATTAAGGGTATAGTTACAGATCAAGACGGAAATCCGTTAAAAGCAAATATTAGAATTGAAGGTATTGATAAAGTTTTTTACAGTGATTCAGATTTTGGTGATTACCAAAGAGTTGTAGCTCCGGGTACATACACACTTATTGTTGAAAAAGAGGGGTATGAAACATTTACTCAAGAAAATGTAGTTGTTACTTTTGATGAAAATCAAATTATGAACTCTACTGTAGTTAATGCAGTATTAACAGAGCTTGAAGATCTTGAGGCTCCTCAGGTAGTAGATCTTTCCGGAAATAAAGGTGCTATAGGTCAAAACCTTAACCTAAAACTTAAACTTAATGAGATTCATATAGTTGATGAAGTTAAAGCTACATACACTATAAACGGAGTTACAGAAGAGATTGATATGGAGCCAATGGAGAAGAGTGAGTATATCTATACCGCAGAGATTCCTGCTCAATCATCTATAATTACAGGAGATATCTCTTTCTATACAAAAGATAATCTTGGTAATGAAGAAACATTTACAGGTTATGAACTTAGTTGGCTTGAAATCTTAATGGAAGATTTTGAATCAGGTGACTTTTCAACATACAGTTGGGAACTTTCAGGAACAGAGCAATGGTTTATAGACAGTGAAGAGCAAAGCCAAGGTCTTTATAGTGCAAGATCAGGTAGTATTACAGATAATCAAGAAACTTCAATGAGTGTTACTCTTGAGAATCTGGAAGCAGGTACCATAACCTTTGATTATAAAGTTAGTTCTGAAGCAAATTATGATAAACTGTATTTCCACATAGATGGAGAAGAGTATAGTTCTTGGTCAGGAAATATTGATTGGAGCTCTGCATCCTTTGATGTTTCAGAGGGAACACATACTTTTAAATGGAGCTATGTTAAAGATAGCAGTGTTTCAGGAAACTCAGATTGTGCTTGGATTGATAATATCGTTTTCCCTCTTCCGGAGACAGGAATTAGTGATGAACTGACTCCTGATAGAGTATCTCTATCTCAAAACTATCCAAACCCTTTCAACCCTACTACTCAGATAAGTTTTTCTATACCTACGGCCTCCAATATAAACCTATCAATATTTAATGGAAATGGTCAATTGGTAAAAACTTTATTGGATACTCAAATGGCTAGAGGTGTTCATTCAGTTGAATTTGATGCTAAAGATCTAAACAGTGGTTTATATTTCTACAGATTGACTACAAATAGTGAAACTATTACTAAAAAGATGATACTTATTAAATAGTACTTAAACCTAACTTTTAAAGCTATTAAAATAGGATTTAAACAAATGTTTAAATCCTATTTTTTATATAAAACAAAATTAAAAAATTGTATTTATGATTTTTTGAATATTTAGAAACCACAGAATTGGTATATTATACACGATTAAGAATAGAAAGGAGAAAAATTTATGAGACCTCTTTTAATAGCTCTTTTAATAATGTTTTCAATATCTTATGCAGAATACTCTGTTGGAGATATTGTTGAAAACTTTAATTTTCAAAAGATCATATATGATCAAAGTGGAAATCCCAGTATTACCAGAACAAATCTTTATGATGAGATAGATGAGGAAGGTAAGCCTTTAATAGTTTACTTCTTTGATATTACATTTTCTTGAGGTTCTATGTGTTTAAAGCCGGAGGCTTTAAATCTCTTATATGCATTAAATAGTTTTGAGTATAGAGATGACATTAAAATTATAGGAGCGTGTAAAAATGATGATAGTATTGAAAATATAACTAACTTCAGAAATTTACACGAGGCAGATTACTCCTTTTCAGACAAAAACAATCTTGGCTCAAAATTTAATCTTTTTAAATCTGCATTTATAGTTGTTGATGAAGAGCATAAACTGAGATCAACATTAGGTTATGGTGTTAAAACTCCTCAAATATTACAGCTTTTAGAGGAGGCAAAAATTTTATCTCAAGAGGATATTATTGTTGAAGATTTCCAAAGTAACTTTATAATTGAATCTGAAAAAGAGATTGCTTTAGATGATATATTTTCATCAGAGTTTGATATTGCTTACTCAATCACAAAAATCTCAAATACCAATGCTGTTACTTCCCAAATAGTAGATAATACTCTTATTATTAAACCCGAAACGCCTCAGAGAGAGAGCTTTGTAACGGTAAAAGCTCAAATTGATGAAGAGAGATCTATTTCCAAAACTTTCAATATATTAAATGGTTTAGGATGTACAGTAGAAAGTTTTGAACAGGGAGATTTTTCAAGTTCAAGTTTTAACTTTAGCACTACTGAGGAGTTTCCTTGGAATGTAAACAACACCTCCTCCCTCTTTGGTGATTTTTCTGCAATGACACCTATAAACATTACTCAGGGAGAAACCTCCATACTATCAACTGAAGTAGAGATATTGGGAACTGAAAACAGAAACTTTGAGTTTTACTTTAGAGTATCTGGAGTAGAATCGGGAAATGGCGAACTAAAACTCTTTTTGGATGATGAATTTATAATGTACTGGAGTAAATCAGTATCTTGGGAAAAGTTCTCTTTACCACTTACTCCGGGAAATCATAATATTGAATTAAGGTTTTATAAAACCACGAGAGAAGAAACAGATATGTTTGCTCAAATTGATGGAATTACCTTAAATCAAAACTCAACCTCAATAGATGAGCTTTTACCACAAAAATTCAATATAAGATCTTATCCTAATCCATTTAATCCATCTACAAATATTGTTTTTAATATAAACAGAAGTGAAGAAATTTCTGTTAATCTTTTAAATGTGTCAGGTCAATTGGTAAAGAGTATTAAACTCAATGCTAAAAGAGGAGAAAACAACTTTCACTTAAATATGAACGGCTTTAATTCGGGAGTGTATATACTTCATATGAAAGATAAACAAAATAGAGTATTAGGATCTAAAAAATTAACATTAATAAAGTAAAGTTGAAAAGCTGTTAATACTATCTCCTGAAAAGTTACTTACATAAAATATTTTTCAGGAGATTTTTTATAGATAGGAGATCTAAAAATTACATGTTTGTAATAATTTCCTTTTAAAACTATAAATTAGAAACTATTTTTCATCAAACTTGAAGGAAAAACTTATGGAACAATATCTTGCAACAACAGTATTTGGTTTAGAATCTGTATTAAAAAATGAGATTTCCAAATTGGGATATAGAATCATCAAAACTGAAGATGGAAGGGTTATATATGAAGGTGATGAAAAAACCGGATGCAGATCCTCTATGTTTCTCAGAACTGCAAGTAGAATATTTAAAATCTTAATGGAAATAGATTGTGATAATTTTGATACTTTCTTTGACTCCGTAAAAAAATTACCCTGGAATGATATAATAAGAAAAGATAGAACTATAATTACAAAAGCAAGAAGTAGAGAGTCTAAACTTAGCTCTACCCCTGTTCTCCAAGCAATGGGTAAAAAGGCTATTGTTTCGCAAATTATTGAGAAAAGAGATCTCTCAAAGCTTTATGAGGGTGATGGAGAGAAAGAGGTTACTATTGAGTTCTCAATAATAAAAAACAGATTACAAGTTCTTTTGGACATTGGTGGGAAGTCACTACACAAAAGAGGATACAGAACAGAAAAAGGGTTAGCTCCATTGAGAGAAAATTTGGCTGCAGGTATATGCCAACTCTCCTATCATAAAAATATAGAAAATGTTATAGATCCTTTCTGTGGATCCGGTACACTTCTCATTGAGTATTGTATGATGAAAAAAAGAATGGCTCCGGGACTTCTTACTAAAAAGGCAAATTTTATTTCAGACTATATAACACTTTCTCAATACAGAGAGGTATACGATGAAGCAAAATCTTACATAATTGATATTGATGAGTTTTACTATGGTCATGATATTGATCCTAAAACTTTGACAGCGTGTAAAAACAATATAGTTAGAGCAGGTCTTGATGAGGATATAATCATAAGTAGAAAAGATTTTATGAAGTATAATATAAAGAATGAAAATAATCTCATTCTTTCAAACCCTCCTTACGGAAAGAGAATAGGTGAAACAAAAGATTTATTAAAACTCTACGGAAAACTTGAAGAGATGACAACATACAGTAAAAATCTAAAGTTTTCCATTTTAACCTCCTACGAAAATTTCAGACCGGATAAAAATAAAATAAAGAATAGAAAACTATACAATGGAAAGATTAAATCATATCTCTACACATCAAAATAGTTTAATAGAGAGATTGGATAAAACCTTTTTCCCTTTTGTAGAGAAACCTTTAAGATTTACCGGAACTGAAAGAAATATTTTAGTGAAGGATCATAAAAACAGAGTCTCTATATGCCTGGCTTTTCCGGATATATATGAGATAGGTATGTCCTACAATGGTTATCACATCCTATATAATGTAATCAACTCTAAAGAAAACCTTGTATGTGAAAGAACATATACACCGGAAAAAAGTGCCGGAGAGCTTTTAAGATCTTTAAATCTTCCCCTATTTTCTCTAGAATCTAAATTTGATCTTAAAAAGTTTGATTTTATTGGTATAACCATACCTTACGAGCTAAATTTCACTAACATATTGGAGATATTAGACCTTTCAGGAATACCTTTTAGAGCAGAGGATAGAGATAGTTCCTACCCCATTATAATAGGTGGGGGATCAGCCGTTGCAAACCCTCTTCCGGTAGCAGATTTTTTTGATATCATCATTTTGGGTGATGGCGAAGATATAACTGTTGATGTTCTAAATATTTATGAAAAATGTGATAGTAAAGAACAATTTTTTGAAGAGATAAACAAGATTGATTCCATTTATATACCTAAAATGAACGGTGAAAAAATTGTAAAAAAAGCTGTTTCAGATCTTAAAAATGAGAACTACGCCCATACACCTATTGTACCTATGATGGAGATAGCACACGACAGAGTGAGTGTTGAGGTAATGAGAGGATGTACAAGAGGTTGTAGATTTTGCCAGGCAGGATACTACTATAGACCTGTTAGAGAAAGATCCACAGATGATGTATTTAAACATGTTTCAACCGCTCTTGAAAATTCAGGATATGAAGAGATATCTCTTCTTTCCCTATCTACTTCAGATTATTCAGGTATAAACAACCTACTATCTAAGCTTTACAAAAAGTATTTAAACTCTAAAATAAACATTAGTTTCCCTTCAATAAGAGCTGAAACCTTCACAGAAGATATAGCTAAAATTGCAAAACTTGGAAGAATAGGATCTTTTACTTTTGCTCCGGAAACAGGCTCTTTAAAAATGAGAAGAGTAATTAATAAAAATGTTTCAAGAGAGATTATAAAAAACTGCATGGATATTATTATTCCAATGGGCTGGAGAAAGATCAAGCTCTACTATATGATAGGTCTTCCAACTGAAACTATGGAGGATATAGAGGAACTTAAAGATGAGATTTATGAGTTTGCTAACTACTCTAAAAAACATGGTAAGGTAGATTTTCACATATCTATCTCACCCTTTAATCCAAAACCTTTTACACCATTTCAATGGGTAGAACAGGACAGTTTAGAAACCTTTAGAGAAAAAATTGATTATCTATATAAAAATGTAAGAGCAAGAAATATTAGAGTTGATGCCAGAGATCCTAGAGTGTCAAAACTAGAAGCTGTCTTTTCCAGAGGAGGAAGGGATCAGAGCCATATTATTGAGTATGCTTACAGAAATGGTGCTAAATTTGATGGCTGGACAGAACATTTTAACTATGAAAATTGGGAAAAGGTTTTTCAAAAATTTGGTAAAAATATTGAAGAGCTTACAAAAAGCTTTTCTCTTGAAGATACCCTTCCTTGGGATATTTTTGATATAGGTATATCAAAAAGTTATCTTTTAAATGAGTGGAAAAAGAGCATAGAAGAGGCATCTACAGAGTTTTGTAAGAGAGGGAAATGTACTCGTTGCGGTATTGAGAAAAGATTTAATTGCAGATCCTTATTGAATGGCGAAAAAGATTTGGAAACTATAAATTTTGATGAGATAGTTAAAAATTTAAAAAAGGTTGAAAATCCTAGTGGAGAGTTTGTAATATACAAATACAGAGTAGTTTACAAAAAACTTGATAAGTTAAAATATCTTTCTCACAAAGGTTTCATTAAGGTTGTAGAAAGGGAGATTTTAAAAAATAATATTGATGTTTCCTATACCAAAGGCTTTCATCCTATACCGGATCTTAGTTTTGGTTTCCCATTGCAGTTTGGCTTTATATCCGACTGTGAGTATATGGATATATCTTTTGAAACCAATGAAGATATTGAAAATAAGATTAGATCTATTCTTTCAGATGGGTTAGAACTTGTATCTTTTAAACAAGTAAAGAGAAAACCGACTCCACTTACCCATATTTTAAACAGAACAGAGTATGTTAGTTTAAATATTGATAAAGATCTCTATATAAAAGCTAGAGAGGCTTTTAAAAGGTTTGATGAAAATACACATATTGTTAGATTAACCAAGAAGAAAAAAGAGAAAAAATATTTTGTAAAGGATTTTATTGAATCTATAAAGTTTGATGATGAAAAATGTGAAATAGTATTAGTGTTTATATATATTGAGAGTGCAACAATAAGAATGGATGAGCTTTTTAAACAACTTTTAGATCATACTAAATATGAGTTTGACAGTATTAAGTTTAAGAGGGTAAAATCCTGGTTTCTAGACAATGAAGGTAAATGCCATAATCCTATAGATTTATAGATTGGAAAGAAAATGAAAAACAAAGGTTTTAAACTAATAGCTTTTTTTATTATTACAATTTGGAGTATCCATTTTATAAATAAATTGATACCTATTGATCTTAGAAATTTTGGAATAATTCCTAGAACTAAATTTGGATCAATAGGAATAATTACCTCTCCCCTACTCCATGGCAATATCAATCATCTTATATCCAATACCATGCCTTTCTTAATATTTTCAACAATATTAGTTACTTTTTTCAGAAGGAACTTTTTAAGAATTTTCATAACAATATATCTCTTAACAGGAATATTTGTGTGGATCTTTGCAAGAGAAGCAATACATATAGGAGCTAGCAGTATTGTATACGGATTAGCAGGTTATCTAATATCTGCAGGTCTTTTTAAAAGAGAAATAATACTTATAATACTCTCCATAACTATTACAATAGTTTATGGATCCTCAATGTTTTGGGGAATACTTCCTCTGGATAGATTTATATCATGGGAAGGACACCTACTTGGTGGTATAGCCGGTGTTTTAACTGCTTATATGTTTAGAAATAAAGATGTTTAAACTAAGTTATAGAAAAGTTTATACCAAAACGGATCCAAATAGATTTATTAAATCTATAGAGGAGAACCTTTTAAAAGTTGAATCAAAACCACTTATACTATTATTAAATATAAGATCTCTACTTTTTGGAAAAGGTTTGAAAAGAAAAATTTCATACAAGCTGGATTTCAAAAAAGGTAAAACAGCCTTTTATAAGTTGGAAAAATTTACAAACAACCTTATACTTTTAAACTCATCAAATAAAATATATAATTCCTCACTACATATAATAGTTAAGCATGGAACAACTACAGAACTAAAATTTATTCAATACTACAAACCTAAAAATATTATTGGAAAAATTTACTTTTTTGCAATTCTATTTACACAATATCTATTCTTTAGAGAAATTTTTAAAAATATTCATAAAGATATAAATCAAATCCAATAGTAAAGATTTAATCAGATTAAACTTTACATATAAAAATGGAGTTTTAACATATAACTATATACAGATATATCATATAATAAATAGCCTTATTTTTATATGTTTAAAGCCTAAAAATGTAAAAAATAGGTTTTGTAAAGTTTATTTTATAAAATATACTTTTTTTTATTGACAATTACCCTATGGTTATATAATTTGTTTTTGAGGCTTAGAAATAACAAGATTATCAATAATTTAATAAAGGAGAATTGATTATGGCTAATACACCGGAAAAAGGTTATTGTGTTAAGTGTAGATCGAAAAAAGAGTTTGTTGAAGGTGAAAAAGTAACAATGAAAAATGGTAGACCAGCTTACAAAGGTAAGTGTACTACATGTGGAACCGTTATGTTTAAGATATTAAAAGCTAAATAGATTTTAATATCTTAAGATAAAAAGCCATAAGCAAAGATATTTCGCCCTAATCGCATCTATTTTTTAGGGCTTGACTTCCTTGCTCATGGCTTTTTGTTTTCTATAAATTTTTTATATTCTCCCCAAAATACTAATTAAATATAAAAGCAATAGAATATCTTATACAATAATTAAACCTAAGGATTAAATTATAACATTGTTTGTAGTAGAAAACCTGTTTCTTGCCACGAGTTTTAGGAGTAACTTTAGGTGTTTATACCCTAATTATCTTTTTGCTTTTCTTGATAAGAAAAAAGAAGAGTTTTGAGGGAGGTGAAAGCTCTTCAATATAGCTACCTATATCATTCTATTTATTATGCGAAATACTGGATAAGTAAAGTAGTTATATCGAACTCAGGTTAATTTATGTCATTTTTTCCAAATTTGTTAATGCTATCTTAAATATTAACTGTTTTGCCAAAATAAAAGTTAACAGTTTTGCTGATAGTTTTTATAATAATTTCAAAATGAATTGGGATTATT
>PDON01000011.1 GCA_002742935.1 Candidatus Cloacimonadota bacterium
TGCTGCTCCAAACTATAATGGAACAGAAACTATTACTATAACAGTAAATGATAACAATGGTAAATCAATTGCTTCTGATGATGTTGAAATTATTGTTAATTCTGTTAATGATGCTCCAACTATTGAACTTCCTGATAGCTTCACATTTAATGAAGATGGAACCTTGGAAGAGGATCTAGCTCAATATGTTAATGATAATGATGGAGATTATCTTACTTTATCAGCAAGTACAAATGAAAATATCTTTGTTACATTTGCAGGATTGGTAGCTACATTCAGTGCTGCTCCAAACTATAAATTGCTTCTGATGATGTTGAAATTATTGTTAACCCTGTTAATGATACTCCAACTATCTCACTTCCTGATAGCTTCACATTTGATGAAGACGGAACCTTAGTGGAGGATCTATCCTCTTACATAAATGATCTAGATGGTGATGAGCTTACTCTATCAGTTAGCAATAATAGTAATGTTATTACTACATTTGTAGGAACTATTGCAACATTTAGTACAATGGAGAACTACAACGGAACAGAAACTATTACTATTACTGTAAACGATAACCAAGGTAAAGCTATTGCAAGTGATACTGTTGAGATAGTTGTTAATCCTGTAAATGATGCTCCGACTATCACTTTACCAAATTTATTTACATTTGATGAGGATAGTTCATTAGAAGTAGATCTCTCCCAATATATTGAAGATGTAGATGGAGATGATCTTACTCTATCGGTAAGTGGCAATACAAATGTTAATGTTGCATTTGATGGTTTGGTAGCTGTATTCTCAGCACCATTAAATTGGAATGGTTCTGAAATTATTACTATAACAGTAAATGACAATAGTAGTAAAGCTGTTACATCTGATGATGTTGAGATCATTGTTAATCCTGTTAACGATGCTCCGACTATCTCACTTCCTGATAGCTTCACATTTGATGAAGACGGAACCTTAGTGGAGGATCTATCCTCTTACATAAATGATCTAGATGGTGATGATCTTACTCTATCTGCTAGCGATAATAGTAATGTTATGGTTACATTTGTAGGAACTGTAGCGACATTTAGTGGAGTAGAAAACTACAACGGAACAGAAACGATTACTATTACTGTAAACGATAACCAAGGTAAAGTTGTTGCAAGTGATACCGTTGAAATCATTGTTAATTCTGTTAACGATGCTCCAAATATTACTTTACCAAATTTATTTACATTTGATGAAGATAGTTCATTAGAAGTAGATCTCTCCCAATACATTGAAGATGTAGATGGAGATGATCTTACTCTATCGGTAAGTGGCAATACAAATGTTAATGTTGCATTTGATTGTTTGGTAGCTGTATTCTCAGCACCATTAAACTGGAATGGTTCTGAAACTATTACTATAACAGTAAATGACAATAGTAGTAAAGCTGTTACATCTGATACTGTTGAAGTAGTCGTTTTTCCTGTAAATGATGCTCCTGTTATGGAACTTCCGGAAACAATTACCTATAATGAAGATGATATTCTTACTGTTGATTTTTCACAGTATATTGAAGATGTTGATAGTGATGATTTGATTCTTTCAGTATCAGGATTAGTTAATACTATTGTTACTATTGATCAATTTATTGTAACATTTAGTAATGTTGAAAATTGGAATGGTAGTGAAACAATCATGTTTAAGTTGCATGAAATAAGCTCTAAAGAGATTGTTTCAGGAGATGTAATTGTTAATGTACTTCCTGTGAATGATGCTCCGATTATTGTATCATTCTCACCTATTAACCCTTCTCTTTTTGTTACCAATAGTAATCCTATAACATTTGATGTAACAGCTGAAGATGTTGATAGCGATATCAGTTATAGCTGGACACTAGATGGAGAATCTGTTAATGACGATAGTACATTTACTCATGAGTTTACTCAAAATGGTGACTATGAGGTTAAGGTTGTTGTTTCTGATGGTGAATTAGAGATTTCTCAAACTTGGAGTGTTGAGGTTTCCCTAGTTTTTATTGATGAGACTCTTCCTAAGGTTACTAAACTTAACGGAAATTATCCAAATCCGTTTAATCCTAAAACAACTATCAGCTTTGATCTAAGCGAATCAGGTCTTGTAAGTTTGAAAGTTTACAATAGATCAGGCCAATTGGTTCAAACTCTGGTTAATGAGTTTAGGGAAGTCGGTAAATACAGTGTAGATTGGTTAGGAATGGATATACCTTCAGGTGTATATTTCTATAGACTATCTACCAAAAACTATTCTAAAACTATGAAAGCTGTTATTGTGAAATAGTATTAGTTTTTATGCAGAAAATAAAGGGGCTCATTTGAGCCCCTTTATTATTAATATTTAAATACCCCTTAAAATTAAGAGAAACTACTTTACTAAAAGCATTTTACCCGATTTAACAAAGCCGTTAAACCTAATAGAGTAGAAGTAAACTCCTGAATTATATCTTGAAGCATCAAACCTAATTTTATTTTCACCGGCAGGAGCAGCTTTCAGTTTTTGATTCTTAATAAGCTCTCCTTTAGCATTATAAACCGTAAAGTTAATATCTCCGCTTGAAGGAAGATTGAAACTTATATTGGTTTCAGGGTTGAAAGGGTTAGGATAATTACCGTTAAGAGTAAAAACTTCAACTAAACCCTCCTCAATATCAGACCCCATTGAACCGAGAGTTATATTAAGCTCTATTGGATCAAAATTGTTTAAGAAAGTTATTTTAGCTTCTCTAGTTTCATTACTTTCCATACCTATGGAGTTTAGAACTATTGAAAAATCCAAAGATTCATTTGGTTCGATAACTCCACTTATATCACCCTCAACAGTTAACCAATTATCCTCAATTGGAGCTTTTGCAAAGTGGTAGGAATCTCCGTTATTAAGAAGCATATTGGCAATAAGTTTTCCTCCACTAGGGTTTGTTAAATATATACCTGCTGATTTTTGTGTATATTGTCCATCAATCATCTTTATCTGTGCTACTCTACCTGTTAAAGTTTGATCTTCAACACTGTATTCATAAATTTTTGAAGCAGGGTTTCCTGTTTTAGCAAAGATCCAGATAGTGTTGGACTCTTGGCAATAAGCTATATCTGTAGTAGATATGTTGATTTCAGGCTTTGCATATGTCTCTAAAACATTACCACTCTCATCAAACTTTAAGAAGCCTTCGCTACTATTGAGAGTTAAAAAATAATCACCCATCCAAGTAAGGTTCTTGAGATTTTTAGAACCGTTTGAAAGCTCCTCAAAAAGAGTTGTTACTTCACCTGTTGTTTCATCAAACTTATAGAATCCGTCATTATCTCCACCATAGATATATCCATCTCTATAAATAATACTGTAAACACCTTTTCTCGATTCTGTCTGCTGGGAAAGTTCAGAGATTATGTTTCCATACTTATCAAATTTTAAGAACATATTTTCATCATTAGATGAGGTTTTTCCCGCTGAACTTACCCATATATACTCTCCGGCATCTGCCAAGCCATACATCTTCTCATAACCTGATATTTCAGTAAGGTTATAGAAGCTCAATATGTTTCCAACGCTATTTTCTATCTCTGCAATACCATTTATCTCTTGAGTCGTGGTTCCGCTATTTTGGATAGAGATATTGTGAGTGATCGGCTCCTCCCAGTAGATCTCTTCATTTATATTGCTGCTATTGATAATAAGTGGAGAACTTTGAGATCCATTTACTGCAATTTCTCCTTGGAATGTCTGTTTTTGAGGAGCAGAAACAGTAACATACATTGTTCCTGAATATTGAGGAGAAACTGTAAACGATGCCATCCCTTCTGAATCTGTTATCTTGGAGTCTGATAACTCTCCTCTTTTATAGATACCAACTAAAGCTCCATCAATACCGGTTGAGATATTAATGGTTGAAGATTCAGTAGCATTTATAGTAGAAGGTGTTACGACTACAGGTATTAGTTCAGGCTCTCCCATAAATAGATTTACCGAAGGGTCTCCAAAAAGATGGTACATATTCCAATAGTACCAAATAGCTCCATTCATTCTATCTACAGATAAAAGACCGGCCTGTAAAATACCTCCGGTAGTTGGATACTCCATAAGCATTACGGCATCAACTGAACCCATTTGGGTAGGCGAGTAAGCAGGAGTTGTATTACCTGTGGAAACAGTACCAACTCCAAAAGCCAGATCCTCACTCCAGTAGGTACTTTCAGATGCTCCAATATAGCCAATAGATCCCTTATCTTTAGCATTTAGCCATGCCTCTCCAAAACATTCCATTGAACCAAAAGATCCTGTAAGACAGCAATTACCTATAATCAATCCATACTTACCCTCGTTTGAAAGACTGTTGATATCACTATTGGTAAAAGAAGGGTCTCCAAAACCTGATACAAAACCATGAGCAGTATAGTTATAAAACGCCAAACCATTACTAACATTGTTTATAATCTCACTTTCAAAACCGACAGCACCATTAAGATATTGTAAACCCTCCATACCATTTGTTTCGCCTGTAGTTGGATTTACATAAGTATCGTTAAAGTAGTATGTCATCTGATATTTTATATGAGGATTACCGTGGGTGTATGTAAAATTAGCGTCATAACCTGCAACCCCCATAGCTTTCTTTAAATATGAAAGATCAAACCCCGTAGTAAACTGCTCCTTTTCATACCATATTGTTTTATCTACTTGATTTTTAAGATCATCTAAAGATCTAACTGAAAATCTTCCCACATAGATAGATTTAACATGATTGTAAGTTGAAGGGACTCCCATTACCCCATATATAAGATCTGAAACGGAAGCACCACCAATGTTATAAAGTTTTGTTGGAACAATATACTCTCCGTCCATATCACCAACAAGTAGTATAAATGATGGTGCAGGATCGAGGTTTTCATACTGATCTTCAACCCATGAATCTATGGATTCAACTGTAGCTGAAGGGGAGATAAAGTTTGTTACTACATTAAAACCTTTCTGCTGCTTCCAAGCGATAAATCTTTTAAGATCGTTGTTTGAAGCTAAATTTTCGGGTGCAACTAATAGATATGATGTAGGCATATCAACAGCTTTATTGTTCTCTCTATAGTTTATGGCAATCTTGAGAATATCCTCAAAGTAAGGAGATCTCTTGCTGTTAGCTTCTCTTACAGACTCTTCTGTAATCCCTTTAAAAGAGACCTTAATATTCATATTATCCACAACTCTTAAAAGGGATTTAGATGGTGAGTAGTCAATAGGAGAAACTATCATTCTATATATATCATTTCCCCTCATAGTTCCCATTTTCTCTATATCAACCAGAGCTTTTTTACTAAAGTTGGAATTTTTATAAAACTCATTGTCATAGTAGAATTTTATATCTTTAGGGTCTATATTCTTAGGATAGCTCGGTTGTGCCGGCATAATGGGATAATCTATACCACTCTCTTTTGTTCCCAAATCTTTACTGCTTAAAGTTTCAACAACAAAATCTATTTCAGATCCCATTGGAGCAGTAAAAAGAGTTGAAAATATTGGAAGATTAGGTTCTCCGGGAGTACCGGATATGGTTGAACCCTCAAACCAAATATCTGTAAATTTACCCTTTTCAGTATCAACCTCATTAAAATTTAGATTTTTAATGGTATGTGTGAAACTGAAACCACTCTCTTGGTTATCATAAAGATAATAACCATCTTTCTTGTTGTTAAAATCAATATTCCCACCGTAAAGAATGGCAATAATTGAGATCAACAATAGTATTGATTTTTTCATAAAAACCTCCAATAAATTATAAGATTACTCCTTTTTTATAATTTACAAAAATATTGGAGTAAAAAGTAAATGATTTTTAAAACAACTTAAAACATATTTTTATAAGTATCATAGTTTAAGTTTATAAATTTTGTAAAAATCTTAAACCATTCCTCCCAAATTTGAAAATCTTTTTTCATTAAATTCTATTACAATTCAATACCTTCCATAGATCTTTCTAATCTTCTGGCATGTTTTAGAAAATCATCTATATCCATCTCTTTAAACAATAAAATTCCATGACCTGTTCTTATTCTTACATTTTCATTGAGATAGAAATAATCTTTCCCGAGTAGTAGTTGCAGTTCTTTCAACTGTTCAACCCATATTTTTTGAGCAAGAGTGCTAAATTTCCCATCTAGCATATAGCTTGGAAAAGATGCGTTAACTTGGGTCATATAACAACTTGTAAATGCACTATCTAAAACAGCTAGTGAGTTAAGAGAAACAGGTATTATAACATTAGCTTCAGCAGGATGGAAACGATACCAAACATTTCTGTATCCCCATATTTTTAGATTTGACAAATCCTCCTCTTTAGACCACATCCTTATAGCTTCAGCTATTGCCTGTAATACTTTATAATGGGTGTCTGGTCCACTACCTTCAGGATCTAGAGCTAAACTTATAACAGTTGGTTTTATCCTTCTTAACTGCTCTAATATAGGTAGTACATCCCTTGATCTTTCAGGTTGCTCAGAAAATATATCCCCTTTATAAAATCCTAATCTTAAATGATGAATATGCTCTGTATTAACACCTGAATGAGTCCAAACCAACTCCTCTTCAAACTCTCTAATCATACCTTTCAATTTCTGAATTTTTGGAGGATTCTTCTCTCCATCATAGCTATTTTTCAACTCTGAAATAATACTATTTATAGTATTTATCAGATCATCTTTACTATTCAGATTGAAAATCTCAACCATAATACGGACAACTCTATGGCACAAACCTCTCTCTCTTTCCGGTTCATTCATCTCGGCAACATTATTAAGGTAGTGTGATATATCCTTATCCCACTTCTGTTTGTACCCGGTCTCAAAAAAGTCATGATATTTAATCATCTGGATCCTATTTTCATCTATCAAACTTATAGTTTTTTCTAAAATATTAATAACAAATCTATTTGTTACAGCTGTAAAACCAGATGTTAAAACAGAGAAATGAAACTCACTGCTTTTATCACGCAATTGTCTATTTATGTGAGGCAGCATTCCAAGCATAATATCATCATGATGAGGTCCTGTATGATAATAAACTTGGTTTTTCTCATGATTCAATTTTCTTAAAAACTTTTTCTTAATAGATTCTATAACAGATCTTATAGTATCTTCTCCCAGGTTAGGAATCAATCTACAATATCTATCATTTTTCAGATCATCAAGAGTTAAATGGTGTCCATATTTATTCAACTTCTTACATAAATCTATAACTGCTCTCTCTGTTTTTAGATGTGTCCATTCCCCTTTTTCATAGTAGTAGTCTATACTATCTTGCAGAGCAGAAGCTGCACTTTCTGTGGTATAGAATCTGGCATTTTTTAACTTATGAAGTACTGTTGCAGGGTATAGATTATTAGGTTCGCTCTCTAAGCTGTTTTTTACAACCTGTGCTTTTGCTTCTCCTGCCGCAATTATTATTGCTGTTGCATCAGGTTTATAACTAATTGTTTCCAAACCAATTGTGATTACCAATCTATTTCTTGAGACCTCAATCCCACCCAAATCACTCGCTGCTACCGCTTGAGTTTCAAAATTAGTAGTTGTTAATCTTGTAGTTGAGTAATGATCGGATCCTCTCGTATTAAAAGCAATATGCCCATCTGGTCCTATTCCACCTAAAAAGAATCCAATACCTCCCAACTCTCTAATTTTAGCTTCATACTCTGAACACCATTTATCAATCATAAATATTGACTTCTGTTGTATCTCCTCTTCATAACTTTTTGCCTCTCTAAAACGAAGTGATAAGTCTATTGTCGAATCTGGAAACACCTCAGAGAAGTGAAGATCATTGTGAAGAGGGATCTTATCTGAGTTTATTAGCAAAGCTTTCCTTTTATCTAGTCCAAACCCTTCGATATAAAATTTATTTACATAGTAATTAAAACTATTAACTTGCTTTGAACTTATGGGGAAAAATTCATCTATCTGTACAAAATGTAAATTTGACAGATCCGGTCTCCCTATATCTAGGTTATACTTTTCTCGAAGATCTTTAACCTTTGAATCATTCCAATTCAATAAGATATGCTTACTCCACTTTATAAAATGTTCAGGCGTTTTCCCTGTTGGCAAACTGATTACTCCATTAGGGTTTTTTGCTGACCACTCTAAAAATCTAAGAGAGGTTAACAATCCTAATTTTGGAAAGTTATCGACCATAATATACGGTATTTTTGCACTGATCTTTTGTGCATTTGATAACTCAAAAAAGGATCTTTCAACCTTAGTCAGTCTATCGATTTTACTCATACTAATATTCCCCTTTTGTCTAAAAACCAAATAAAAGATATAAGTAATATCAAATATGTAAAGATTGAAATAGGGTATGATATTAATGATGATTTCTATAATATTTTTACCTGGTTTGATCCTAGATCAAGATATCTCCTAAAAAACATAAAGTTTTTTTCTTTTGGTTATAAAATAAAGAGCATAAAAGCTTATAGATTTTGACAAAAATCTTAAAACGTTTCCCAAAGTGATCAATATAGTTGTATATGAGATTATATCTTCATATACTAAATGTTGGATAAATACTTATATTAAACTCAGGTTGGTTAATATTTTTCTAAAAACTATTAGCTACAACATAAGAGCTAAAATCAAAAACTAATCCTTTGTTGCTATAAGATCTAATTTAGATTGTATATATTTTTTAAATTATTATATTACTATGCTATTGAAGGATCTATCTTCTCATGAGAGATCTTTTTTATGATTGAATAGTAGTTAATTGGAACTTACTTGAATTTAAATTTTAGGAGAATATATGCCTTTAGTACCTATGGTTATAGAACAGAGTGGAAGGGGGGAGAGGTCTTTTGATATCTACTCATTGCTTCTTAGACAGAGAATTATTTTTATAAATGGAGAGATTGAGGATAATATGGCAAGTTTGGTTGTTGCTCAACTTCTCTATTTAGAAGCAGAAGATCCTGAAAAAGATATCTCACTATACATTAATAGTCCGGGGGGAGTTGTTACTGCCGGTATGGCAATATTTGATACAATGAACTACATTAAGCCGGATGTAAGTACTATCTGTATTGGTCAGGCTGCAAGTATGGGAGCCCTTCTTTTGACTGCCGGAGCAAAGGGTAAGAGAATTGCCTTACCAAATTCAAGAGTGATGATACACCAGCCTTTGGGTGGAGCTCAGGGTCAAGCTTCCGATATAAAGATTGCCGCAGAGGAGATTCTTAAAACCAGAGATATTTTAAATAAGATTATAAGTGAAACTACAGGTCAAACTATTGATAAGGTTGAAGTTGATACCGATAGGAACTACTTTATGAATGCAAAAGAAGCCTTAGATTACGGTATAGTTGACAAAATTTTTGAGGGGGATAGATAATGTCTGAAAGATACCCTTCAGCTTTAGATGTTTGTGCTTTTTGCGGTAAGCCAAAAGATGATGCTTTTATCATGATAACAGGATTTGATGCAGCTATCTGTGATGAATGTGCTAAATCTGCTTCCCAAATTGTCGATGAAAATTTGGAGAAAAAGAAAAAGAGCAAAGTACCTAAAACCTTCCCAAAACCTAGCAAGATAAAGGAGGATCTCGATAAGTATGTCATTGGTCAAGATGATGCAAAAATGGCTATTGCTGTTTCAGTTTACAACCATTACAAGAGAATAAAATCTAAATCCCTAAATAAAAATAGCGATGTTGAAATTGAGAAATCAAATATTCTTCTCTTAGGTTCAACCGGAACAGGAAAAACATTATTGGCAAAAACTTTGGCAAAATCCTTAAAAGTACCTTTTACCATTGCAGATGCCACTGTACTTACCGAAGCGGGTTATGTTGGTGAGGATGTTGAAAATATTATTGTTAGACTTCTTCAAAGTGCCGATTATGATGTAAGTGCAGCAGAGATGGGGATTATCTATGTTGATGAGATTGATAAGATTGCAAGAAAATCTTCAAATGCTTCAATAACAAGAGATGTTAGTGGAGAGGGTGTTCAGCAATCTCTTCTAAAGATATTAGAGGGAACTAAAGCACAGGTTCCTCCAAAGGGTGGAAGAAAGCACCCCGACCAAGCTCTTGTTGAGGTAGATACATCAAACATACTATTTATTTGTGGTGGAGCTTTTGACGGTATAGAGGATATTATCAAGAATAGAATTGGTAAAAAGAATATGGGGTTTGGAGCTGATAGCGTTAATGTTAAATCTATGAAATCTGCCGATGTTATGAAGCAGATAGAGTACTCCGATCTTCAACATTTTGGATTGATACCTGAAATTATTGGTAGATTACCATTGGTTAAAAGTTTGATAGAACTTGATAAAGATGCTTTGAAAAGAATTTTAAAAGAGCCGAGAAATGCTATTACTAAACAGTATATAGAGTTGTTTAAACAGGAAGGTTGTAAACTCTCTTTCACTGAAGATGCTCTTGATAAAATTGCAGAAAAAGCTATTGAGAGAAAAACCGGGGCAAGATCCTTAAAGAGTATTATTGAAGATAAGATGAACAATGTAATGTTCCATCTGCCAAACCATCCGGAGGTAAAAAATCTTGTTGTTGACGGAGATTTTGTAGAGGGTAAAAAAGAGTTTGATTTTTATAAGAAATAATAGGTTTCTAGAATGCTAAAAGGGTAGATTTAAATTGTTTAATTCTACCCTTTTTTAGTCATAGTAAAATAAACCGGTCGAGAAGGCTATTACTTTATATGTATTTATCCTAAATAAAATTACAGTATTCGTAAATGGGATATACGGTAACTTAATTACACCTGAGTTCGATATAAAAAAAGTATCGATATTGATTGATCAGAAAATACATTATGTTTTTTGTATTGTAAATAATAAAATAAATGGTATTGTCATGATCAATATAAATAGTATATACAATATAATAAAACTTTCTGAATAAATTGTTTTAATACTATATTCTTCTAAACTATTGAGGAAAAGTTCTAGGTTTTTTAAAGATTTTTTCTTAATCTTATTTCATAGATCTCCTCTTTAAATTCTTATTAGCAATTAAAGAGAGAAATAGTTAATTCGATTACAGAAAGTCAATCTTTTTGATCTCCTGTATGTGAATAGAGACAATAAAGCAGCATAGACTAAGATGGAGCTTTTATTTTGAGAAATAGTGGATTTAGTTTCTTTAATAGAAATGGTAGTTTTACTCTATTATTTATAATTATAACGGTTGGATTTATTGTTTACTTTAATAGTTTTAATTGTAGTTTCCAGTATGATGATATTCCAAATATTGTTGAAAACAGTGATATAACCAACTTTTCAGATTTTTCAAAGCTATCATATTGGACACATATATATAACAGACCTCTTCCAACTTTAATAACAAAAATAAACTACTACTTTAGCGGTTTAAATACAACTCCATATCATATTATAAATCTTATTATCCACCTCTTAAGCTCAATTACAGCATTCTTTTTTATTACTCAAATATTTAAATCTAAAAGTTTAAAAAACTCCAACATAGAAAAATATAAAACTCTCTTTGCTCTCTTTACCTCGCTAATCTTTTTGGTACATCCATTACAAACCCAATCGGTAACATATATTATTCAAAGAATAGAAGCATTGGCAGGATTTTTATATCTTCTCTCCTCTCTTCTTTACTTAAAACTTAGAATGAATAGTATAGAGAATGGGAAATTCTCCATTAAAATTTTTATCCTATTTCTATTAACAGCAACCTGTGGAATATTAACTAAACAGACATTTGCATCACTCCCTATTGCTATAACCTCTTTAGAGATATTTTTTGTTAGAGATGGAAAAGATAAACCAAATAAGAAACTTATATTTTCATATATAACTATTCTTATTTCTATATTTTTTATATTAGCTTTTATGGGAATTCTCCCTAAAGAGAGAGAGTATCTTTCAAGAGTTCAGTATCTCTTTACCCAATTTTATATTGTTCCAAAATATATCCAACTTTTCTTTTTACCTCTTTCTCAAAATATAGATTATGATTACACCTTAGTAGAGTCTCTTTTAAATATTAAATCTATTCTTGGCATTATATTTATTTTTGTATCAGTTCTCACTGGTATTAAAACTTATAAGAGATACCCTCTAATATCCTTTGGTATATGGTGGTTCTACATATCAATTTTTCTTAGATCTTCCATTTTCCCAATTCGTGATCTTATATATGAACATAGAGTTTATACCCCACTATTTGGACTTTCAGTAATATTGGTCAATCTTATTTTTATAACTTACAGCAAGTTCAGATCTGAAAATATAAAAGAGATATCTATCATACTTTCTGTAGTGGTTCTGTTATTTGGGATTGGAACTATAAAGAGAAATTTTATTTGGAAAACAGAATTATCTCTTTGGGAAGATTCATACTCAAAATCACCAAACAAAGATAGAGTTGCCTATAATCTAGGTCTATCATACTACAATAAAAAGGAGTATGAAAAAGCAAAAAAGCTTTACAAAAAAGCTATCAAATTGAACCCTAACTATGTAAATCCTTACCATAATTTAGCAACTATATTCATGAATCAAAAAAAATGGGATGATGCACTATTCTACTTCACTAAGGCAGATCAGTTTAGCGAAAAGAATATTAACACTCTATATAATTTAGGTACAGTTTGGTTCTATAAGGGTAATTTTGAGAGATCTGAGCACTACTATAGTAAGGTTTTATCCTTAGATCCTAAAAATATTGAAACATTGCTTAATTTGGCTAAAGTTATGAAGAAACAGGAGAATTTAAAAGAAGCTGAAAATTATCTTCTCAAACTACTAAAACTGGATAATAATAATTTTGAAGGTGTTTTAATGCTTGGTAATATTCTATACCTGGAAAAAAGGTATGATGAAGCTGAAAAATATTACTCAATAGCTGAAAATATCAATCCAAACCATATATCAATCTACACAAACCTTGCAAATATATCTTTTATTAAAGGGGAACCTAAAAAGGCTGTTGAATATTACGATAAGGCTTTAATGGTAGATCCAAACTTTGTAGATGCTCTTTTTAATAAAGCAAATGTTCTTTATATGACAGGAGATAAAGTTAAGGCTTTGGAGTATTATCTAAAAACATTAAAGGTGGCTCCTAATCATAAGGCTGCCTTGAAAAACAGTAGTGTTTTAAAGAAAGAACTAAACAATTAGGAACCCTAATATTTATTTAGCTCATTGAAATAAGGGATTATTATAAACTATTGAACATTGATTATTGATTAAAGTTAATATGGCTGGAGTTTTTAAATAGATCATACTTGACAAAAGTAGTATCTTGCTTTATATTTGCATTTCACTATAAGGGTGTGAACGAGTTTGATATAAAAGAAATGCTAAGGAGATAAAATGCCTCATCATCTTTCTACAAAACAGAGACTAAGACAGTCAAAGAAAGAAAATGCCTACAACAAACACTATAAATCAATGATGAGAACTGCTATTAAAAAGGTTAGATCTGCTGAGACTAAAGAAAAAGCTGAAGCAGATTATCTGGTAGCTCAATCAATTCTTGATAAATTAGTTATCAAAGGCATATTGAAGAAAAACAACGCTTCTAACAAGAAGTCAAAGCTAAGAAATTTCATTAGTAAACTATCTTAGTAGTTTGTACTTCAAAATTTGTTAATAAGCAGCTTTACAGCTGCTTTTTTTATTTCACTGGAAAAGGATCTTAGATGAGAACTTTAATAATTGGAGATATACACGGTTGTTATGATGAGCTTATCTCTCTTATAAAACTTTTCTCTCCTAAAAAGGGTGATAAAATATACACTGTTGGTGATATTATTGGAAAAGGTCCCTCTGTGAAAAAGGTTATAGAAACTCTCATTGAGCTTAAGATAGATTCTGTACTTGGAAACCATGAATATTGGTTTCTTAAAAAAGGGAAAGAGTACGATCCATTAAGCTTTTTACATAAATCCCCCTATATTGATTATCTTAAATCCATGAAACCATACCTAGATAAAGAGAACTTTTTTTTGGTTCACGCAGGTATAAACCCCTACAAGGGCATTTACAAAAGTGATATTACCGAGTATACAAATATTAGAAATATTGATTATGGAGATGGTAAAACTCCTTGGTTTAAGCTTTATAATGGTAAGAAAATAATTATTTTTGGACATTGGGCAAAACAAGGTCTTGTTAACAGAAGTAATGTAAAAGGTTTAGATTCCGGTTGTGTTTACGGTAAATCTCTGACGGGATATATTGTTGAAGAGGATAGTTTTATATCGATAAAATCTAAGAAGTGCTATTCTCCAATTATACCTAAACCTGAATCTTAATTTATTGTTTTTACCCATTCTGCTGTTTAGGATCAATAAAAGACATTTTTATATATGGTATAAATATTGCAAATAAACCTCTGTAATATATTAGAGGTTGATTATGTACTCAAAACTTTTTGAACTATTAAATATACAAAAAACAGGGCTGGAAACACTTCTAAAAGTTATTAATTCCCAGAGAGAGTATATACTGTTAAATGGTCATGAAAAATTTTTAGACACTGTTCACAGGCAGGAAAAATCACTTTCTTATATATCTAATCTAAAACTTTTGACCTTAAAAGAGTTTGAAAGATTAAAGCTTGCTACAAAAAAAACTCATATAAAAAAAATTAGTGAACTAATCCCTTTTATTAGAGTTACTGAAAGGAAAAAATTTACAGATTTAGTTAATAGAATAAAATTTTTATGGGAACTGATTCAAAAAAAGAGTAGAGAAAATAGAATTTTGGTTACTAAAACATCCTCTATTCTCAATAGAAGTTTAAGAACTTTAAAATCATATTCTGGTGATCATGGAGGATATACAAAAAACGGTAATCATACATCAGGCATCAATCCTAGTAGAAGAGTAATAGATAGGTCAATATGAAGATTAGAACAAATACATACAGCCTAGGGGCAACAATGGAGATGGCCAAGAGGGGTATGAACTTGGCTAGACTTCGTATGAGTGTTACAGGAAATAATGTAAACAATGTAAATACTGAAGGTTATTCAAGACAGGATGTTGTTACAGATGCCTCTACTGTTTTTCAAGATTCCAATAGCTCATATGAGATGGGACTTATTGAAGGAACAATAAGAAGAGTTAGAGACTCCTTTCACTATCAACAACTGGTTCAAGAAAACCCATCTTTAGGTAGATGGGAAGAGGAGAGTCACCAATTGGAGCTTATTGAAAGAATATTAAATGAACCTAATGAAAACTCCATAAGCCATACAATGGATAATTTTTTTAACTCTTGGGAGACTCTTTCTCAAGATCTTGAAAACCAGGCATCAAGAACCATTGTTAGGGATAGTGGTAATATATTAGCTAAAATGTTTAATACTACAGCTATAAAGATTGAGGAGCAGAGATTAAGTTTAAACAAGCAGATTCATGATGATGTTACTAAAGTAAATCTACTTTTAGAAGAGATTTCAGGTTTAAATAAACAAATATTAAAACAAAACTCAAACAGTTCCGAATTTTCAACTCTTTTAGACAGAAGAGATAAGGCGGTAAATGATCTTTCTAAATATATGGATATTAAAGTTACCGAAAAAGATAATGGTGCTATACTTATACACTCTTCGGGAATTGTTATTGCCAACGAAAGATCTAAAAACAGATTGAACGAGATTGAGGATTCAAACGGGAATATACAACTTTCTTGGGAGAGTGAATCCAATAAATTAGATATTAAAAATGGTAAGCTTTTTGGACTTCTTAATACCAGAGACAACACTATACCGGAGGTAGTTAACAATCTCAATAGTTTGGTTAAGTCGATAGTTGAGAATGTTAATAGAATACACAGTGAGAGTTACAATCTTGAAGGTAATAGCGGTTACAACTTCTTTAGTTCCGATGGTACTACTATTGATACTATTGCTCTTGATGAGAATGTAGCACAGAGTACAGAGTTTATATCTGTTTCAAGAAATCAAGGATCTCACGGTAATGGAGACGGAGCTCTCCTAATTTCGGCTTTAGCAAATGAAAAACATATGGGGAATAGAACTCAATCATTTAAAGAGTTCTATTTGGAATCAATTGTCTCTCTTTCCAACAGGGTACAGGAAGCTGAACGAATGAAAGATGTTGAGAAAGATTTTGTTACATTTTTGGAAAATAAAACAAATGAGGTTTCACAAGTAGATTTGGATGAGGAACTTTCAAATATGATCAAGTATCAACAGGCATACGGAGCAGCAACAAAGGTTTTAAGTAAAACAGATGAGATGATGGTTTCTCTCTTATCAATAGTTTAGTGGAGTTATTATGCGTATAACATCGATAATGGTTCAAGCAAATATTACAAAAACTCTTAACAACCAAATGGATAGGTTGTATAAGATTAATAATGATGTTTCATCCGGCGTAAGAATTCATAAAGGATCAGATGATCCATTTGGAACCTCTCTTTCTCTAAGATATGATGAGGATATAGATCAAACAGAACAGTGGATAAAAAATAGCGATAGTGGTAAAGAGTGGATTGCACACACTACTCAGATTTTAGATCAGGTTCAAAATGTTACTCAACAGATATATTCCAAAGCTATACAAGGAGATAATGATACAATAACTCAAGAAGAGAAAGATACTCTTGCTCTATTGATTAATGAACAGTTGGAAGAGATAGTTGATCTTACAAATAACTCCTATAATGGTAAAAAAATATTTAACGGAGATATTATAAATGCCTCCCCTTTCTATGCTGTAAAAAATAAAGAAGGTGATATTACGAATGTTGCCGTATTCAATGGATTTGTTGATGGTAATCCCCAAAATCCTGAATATATTTACTATAGAGAGGAGAATGATGGATCTCACACCGGAATCTATATTGATAAAAATGGTAAGGAAAAAAATATAATTGCAAATGATCAATCTTTTGGCAATGTCTCCATTAGCGGAAGTATGAATAGAAGAGTATCCTCTTCTGAAATTGTAAATATTGCCATAAGCGGAACTGATACCTTTATGAAAAACGGACCGGGAGCAGAAGGTGATCTTTTCAGCTCTATCATAAAAATTAGAGATAGTTTAAGAGGTGAGATTGATAATGAAAATGGTAGTGAGATTGATGATCTTGTAAAAAATATGGAAAATATTACAGCTTCACAATCTAGATCAGGAATCTTATATACAAGGCTTGAACTGGCAAAAAGTGTCCTTGAAACCGACAAAATAGAGTTGAATGATGCTCTTTCAAGGGTTAAAGATACGGATATATCTGAAGCTATGATGAACTATAACAAGTATGAAGTCGCTTACAATATGGCATTGAATATGAGTGCAAGAATCTTGCAAACATCTCTTGTTGATTATATGTAGAGAATAGATAGTATAGATATTGTGATACAGATCACAACTTTAGTAATAATTGTAAAAAAACAGATAAAAGATATTTGCTAATTTCCGCTATTATTATTAAATTCACGATTGGTCGACTGTGTAAGAAGGATATCCTCCTTTTAAAACTAAAAAAAATCTACTCTTAATGGTAGGAAGGAGAATTTATGAAACATTTTTTATTGTTGTTAGTAATATTTTTTAGTACTGCTTTGCAGGCAAAATGGTTGTTTGAGCCTTGTAATGGTGGAGTTTTTGTAGAGGGTGAGAACAACCAATATGTAAAATTAGTATTTGGAAATTATTGCGGATGCTCCTCAGATGGTTCTGATACGGATCAAGGTTATGTATTTACTTATAGAGTTAGTCGAAAAAGGTTTGACAATTCTGGTAATCCAATTTCTGGCTGGGAAATAGTAAAAGAAATAACATGTGAGTATGAAGGCGAGGTTATTACATACGACTACTTTAGGCACCCTTATTATATGTCTTGGTCAGGAGTAAAAGAATTCCAATATAAACTTGATATTGGTTGCCTTAATCAAGATGGACAATTTATGGGTTATGATACCGATATAAGCGAAAAGGTTTCTGTTCTAAGAAATGATAATACATCGGCTATTCAAGAACCTTCTCCAAAATAATTTTTTATCTGGCTTGGTATCTTTTAGCTATCCGGAACTATTTTAAACTATAGGGTAAATTATGAAATATCTATTATTACTACTTTTCCTTACAAATTTATTATTTCCTCAAAGTAATTATATAAACTATCTATTTGAAGAAGAACATAGTAACAGCTTTATAACAGAAGCTAAGAATATAGGAGATAAGACTTTCATAGTTGGGAGATTCATAGACACTGAAACTAATAAAAATAAGTTAAAGATATTTAAGCTAAACTCTGAGCATCAAATAGTCAAAGAGAAAGTAATTCTGCACAATGATTCAACAATTTATACAAGAGATTTAATTATTGATGATAATTTAATATACTTATGCTATGCTACAGCTTCTCCTTCCAAATTACCTATTGTTGATTATCAAACACATATATTAAAAATGGATTTAGATTTAAATGTTCTGGATAAAACAGCACTTTTAAATAGAAGGTGTAAATGGCAAAGAGCAAATCTTGCAATAGATGATGATTTCCTTTATATAGCAGGTTCTTTTATGCAGATTTCTACATGTACTCATGCACCTTATATAGTAAAGTTAGATATAGAGTTAAATAAGGTTGATAGTGTTAAACCACCATTCCCTAATTGTGAAATTTTTAACCTTCAAGTTTATGATAATAATTTAATTGTAATTGGAACTGATAGAGTAGGAGATGAATGCTCATTTATCAGAGAGTTTGATTCTAACTTAGAGCTAAAAAGAGAGGTCATATTAGATAATAAATATCGTGATCCAAAGGATTTTATTATAGAGGATAATCTATTGTATATGGTTTCTGCTATAGATACAGAACCAAATACATATAGTAGTCCATTTCGATTTTATAGTGGGTTAGTTAGCAAGATGGATCTAGATTTTAATATTATTGCAGAAACTGTATTTGGGACTGAAAATGCTGATATTCAAAATGGAATTGCTAAATTTAATGATAAAATTATTACTTTTGGCTCTTACGATGTTAATTGGCAAACCCAAGATCTATGGAACGGGAATATTACAATTTTCAATGAAAATTTAGAGGAGGAGAATAGCTTTGTTTTTAAAGATGATCCCGAGTTATCAGATTTTAGTGATATCTTATTTACCACGAATGGTACAATTTTATTAGCAGGATGGTATGCTTCTGATGAGAATACCAATCAAAAAGGTTGGCTTTTTGAAACCGATTTTGACGGTAATTTCAACCCGAATCAAACAGTTGATATTGATGAGGAGTTCCCTGAAACTTCAAGCATTTTAAGAAACTACCCAAATCCGTTTAACTCAACAACAAATATTACTTATCTTTCTAAAAATAACGATATAGGAACTATTTATATATATAATTCAAATGGTAAAAAGATAAGAGAGATTTTAAATCTTCAAATCAAAAAGGGTGAAAATAGTTTTAAACTTCAAATAGAAAATATTCCATCAGGGGTTTACTATTATCAGCTGATATTAAACTCCGGAACTATGGCAACCGATAAAATGGTTTATTTAAAATAGGAAAGAGTTAAAAAATATTAAGAATAGCCTGAGTTCGGTATAAAAGTAATAGACTATCTTATATAGTGATTAAAACTAGGGATTCAATTATAACATCATATACATTAGTTAACTTTGTCGAAACCGTTAAAGTTGGAATCTTCTAACAACAAGGATATTATGTGAGTACAAGGAATCGATGTACACTCTAGGTAGGAAATAACTAATATTCCGTCTTCGGTTTTCCGTCTCCTATATTTGTTATCGAAAATAAAACTAAACAATTATTCCATACTTCTTAATCTTCTCATACAAATTTTTTCTGGCCAATCCTAAAGCTCTTGCTGTCTTGGCAAGATTTTTACCATTCTCAACAATAGCCTTTCTTATATACTCCTTCTCAAAATTTTCTCTGGCTTCCTTTAAAGAAAGGGGTAAAGATTTTTCAATATTTTCCTGCTTCTTCATCTTTTCAGGGATAGTATTGTATCCTATAATACCGTTTTCAGAGAGGACAATAGATCTTTCAATGGTGTTTTCAAGCTCCCTTATATTTCCCGGCCAACTATAATTTATGAGAGTATTTAAAGCTTCCTCTTCAATATGTGAGATTGTTACAGAGTTTATCTTAGAGTATTTCCTTATAAAATTTTCAATGAGAATAGGTATATCTTCCCTTCGTTCCCTCAAAGGTGGCAGTTCTATATTTATTACATTTATCCTGTAGAAAAGATCCTCTCTAAACTCCCCTGATTTTACAAGCTGTTCCAAATTTTTATTTGTTGCGGCAATAACCCTTGCATTGACCTTTATCTCTCTACTGTCTCCAACCCTTTCAATGGTTTTTTCTTGGAGAACTCGTAACATTTTAAGCTGGATCAACGGAGAGAAATCACCTATCTCATCGAGAAAAATTGAACCCTTAGAAGCCATCTCAAATCTACCAATCTTATCCCTTATAGCACCGGTAAAAGCACCCTTTACATGTCCAAAAAGTTCACTTTCCAAAACCCCTTCACTTAAAGCAGCACAAGAGACCTTTACAAATCTATTTTGGGATCTTCCACTCAAGTTATGAATAAGCGAAGAGATAACCTCCTTACCTGTTCCACTTTCTCCGGTTACAAGAACAGTCGATTCACTCTTAGCTATTTTATCTCTTACAAGTTCAAGAATATTTTTCATTTTAGGGTTCCTGCTATGATATATGAGAAACTCCTCATCCTCCTTTTCCTTGTAAGATCTGTTCTCAATTTCGAGATCGAGAACTCTTCTAATCTTAGCTATCTCATTAAAGATCTCCTCAATATTGAAAGGTTTTAAAAGATACCCAAATGCACCATGCTTTATAGCCTCAATACTGGACTCAATAGATCCGTATCCTGTAAGCATGACAACTTGAATATTGGAGTAGTTCTTTTTTACTATCTTTAATAGTTCGATACCGTTTATTTTGGGGAGCTTTATATCCGATAGTATAATGTGGATCTCATTGTGCTTCAAAATCTCCAAAGCTTCCTCTCCACTACCTGTCAAAAAACAGCTATACCCTTCTGCTTCTAAAACTCTTCCTAAGCTTTTAAGTATATCTATCTCATCATCAACTATTAGTATATTTATCTTCATATTGGGCTCCATTCAACTTAGGAAGATTTTAATTTTAAGATAACATCTCTCCTTTTCAGATCCTATATTAGATTACTTCTTTTAGCAGCAAAATATACCCCATCATTTTCAAAGCTTGGAACAACCTCAAACTCACCTTTAAGATCTTCCGGTCCATTCTCCACCATATATCCCTTATCGGCAAATTTCAGAAAATCTAAATCATTATAATCGTTTCCTACTCCAATGATGGGTATTTTATCTATCTCCTTCAACTCTAAAAGCCTCTTTACACCGCCGCTTTTAGAAACACTTTTTGGAAAAATCTCAATCCAAGTTGAGTTATGGTTTAGAGGTGATGTTGACCATACAATACTAAACTCGGGAAACCTCTCCCCTATCAGAGATGACAACTGTTTCATCTCGCTAAAACTATCTATAATAACAATGGCTTGAGTAAAGTTTTCCCTTGGTATTTCATCAAAAATTTCCGTTGATACACTCCTATATATAGATAACCTCCTATCAAAATCTTCAGAGTGATTATCCCCTCTAAAGTAGTAGAGTTTATGGTTCTTCGGTATCTCTTTTTGGAGTGCAAAACCTATCTTCATCTCCATCAAAAACTTTACTAAATTCTCAATTTTATAGTAGGGTATAATATTTTTTACCAAAATTTCATCTGTTTTGAAATCTAAAACACCGGCACCACAAGAAAAGATGAGGTAATCAATAGGAAAGTTTTTATCAATGACACCTCTAAATGAGGAGATTGACCTTCCTGTAGCGATAACTCTAATTACCCTCTTCTCTAACGAATGAAAAAGTTGTAAATTTCTACGGGAAACAGTTCCATCACTTTTTAGTAAGGTTCCATCTAAATCACTTATAAAAACAGCCTTTTTTTTCATCCCTAAATTCCAATTAAGATTAGTAGAAGTTTAATATAATCAACTTAAAACCTATATAAAAGAGATTACCTTAAAAAGTCAGAAGACGGATCTGCCTGTGCGTGCCACGCACGCAGACAGGAGACCGAAGATGGAAGTTAAGAGACACCTCTTCCGCCTCCCATAACTGAGACTGTAATCTTTTATATTTACCATTGATAAACCCGGCTATTATAACTAATTTAGATGGATAATAGTAAAGCTTTGGGGGAGTATATGTCTACAGTTTTGATTACGGGAGCCGGAAAGAGATTGGGAAGAGCAATGGCTATCCACCTTTCACAAAGGGGTTTTAATATAGCTATTCATTACAATAGTTCTCAAAAAGAGGCTCTTGAAGTTAGAGATATATGTATAAAAAATGGTGTTAAATCAGAAATCTTTAAGTATGATTTGAGTAGATATAGAGGAGCTGAATCTCTTATAGAATCCGTATATAAAAGATTTAGAGATTTAGAGATACTTATAAACTCAGCTTCGGTATTTATCAGAAGCCATACAAAAGAGACAGATATTGAAACATTTGAAAACAATCTCAATATAAACTTTTCATCACCATTTTTTCTCACAAAGGGTTTTACCTCTCTTGTAAGTAAGGGATCTATAATCAATATTTTAGATACAAAAGTTAGTTTCTACCACGATGCCTACTCTTCATACTCCATATCTAAAAAAATGCTTTATGAGTTCACTAAACTTTCAGCTCTGGAGTTTGCTCCTAACATTAGGGTAAACGGAATAGCTCCGGGGACTATACTTCCACCAAATGGAGTTGATGAGGAGTATATGGAAAGATTATTAAATAAAGTACCGCTTAAAAGAAAGGGAGAAGTAGAGGATATTTTAAAAAGTGTAGATTTTTTGATAGAATCTACTTTTATTACAGGTCAAACAATCTTTGTTGATGGTGGCGAAAATATAAAAGGGTATTAAACTAGGAGATCAGATGGGAACTATTAAACTTAAAAAGATAAGAGCTAGAACAATAATTGGATGTATGGGGATTGAAAGGGTTGAAAAACAGGATATTTTAATCAATTTAGAGGTAAAATATGACTCAACAAAAGCTTCCTTATCAGACAATGTTGAAGACTCTCTAAACTATAAAGATCTTGAGGGCAAGGTTGTTGAGTTTGTTGAAAATTCAGACTTTCATATTTTAGAAAGACTTTCTAGAGCTATTTTAGAGTTTATTCTCCAAGATAGCAGAATAAAATGGAGTTCTATAGAGATTGAAAAGCCAAAAGCATTAAAATTTTGTGATACAGTCTCCTACTCCATAACAAGTGATGATATATAATATTTTGGGATAAATTGGTATAAAGGTTATTTCTACTTTCCTTTCAATATTATCATCTATTTCGTATATTCAAGTATAAAACAATAAAATTAAGCGAGGATATTAATTATGAAAAAATCTGTAGCAATTCTTTGTGGTGGAGGTCCTGCTCCAGGTATCAATACTGTAGTAGCAACAATCTCTAAGAGATTTTTAGAGGATGGTTTTAGAGTTATTGGTGTAAATGAAGGTTATAAAACTTTATTTAATGGAGAACACAACACAATAGATATTGATTTCAACTTTGCTGATAGAATTTTTAACAGAGGTGGATCTGCTCTTCAAATGAGTAGATATAAACCAAAAGATGAGGAGTTTTCCACCGATTTTTTCTCAAAGAACAATGTAAAACTTTTAGTAACCATTGGTGGTGATGACACAGCTTCAACTGCTAATAGACTTACAAACTTCTTAAAGAAAAATAGCATAGAGATACAAAATATCCATGTTCCTAAAACAATTGATAACGACCTCCCACTACCAGAAAATATTCCAACCTTTGGATTCCAAACAGCAAAAAATGAGGCTTCAAGAATCTCTTCAACAGTTTATGAGGATGCAAGAACTAGTGGTAATTGGTTCACAATTGTAACTATGGGAAGAGAAGCAGGTCATCTCGCCTTTGGTATTGGAACAAGTATTCATGCTCCAATGATTATTATTCCTGAGATGTTTAACGGAAAAGATCTTACTTTTGATAAGATTCTTAAACTTATGGTTTCAGCTATAGTTAAGAGAAAACTTGAAGGTGTTCCATACGGAGCTATTCTAATTAGTGAGGGTGTTTTCCACTTTATGTCAGAAGAGGAGATAATAAACTCCGGTATCAATTTCACATATGATGATCATGGGCACCCTGAGCTTGGAAATGTAAGTAAAGCACATATCTTTAATACTCTTCTACAAAAAGAGCTTAAATCTTTAGGTATGGATACAAAGTGCAGACCTGTTGAGCTTGGATATGAGATAAGGTGTTGCGACCCTATCAGTTTTGATCTTAAATATTGTACAGCTCTTGGAAATGGTGTTAAAATCCTATTTGATAGAGGGGAGAGTGGCTGTATAGTAGTTTCATATCCTAATGGTAAAATAGCTCCACTTTACTTAAAGGATATTGCAGATGAGAATGGAAAGATAAAGCCAAGACTTGTGGATATAGAATCTGAAGAGTACAAGATTATTGAGGATAGATTAACCTACATAAAGGAATCTGACTACGAAGCTGCTAAAAAGTTTGTAGAAAATCCAGAGAGCTATAATCTTAAAAATATTCTAAAATAGATAAAGTTCAGTCTAGGGGCGAAAAGATATTTTGCCCCTAGATTGCCTTAATCCTATTTTGATCCTTTTTATTACTAAATCCAAACCATAATAATGTTTATAGATAAAAGTATTGCTCTGCTCTTTGTCAGTGAAAACGAAAGTTGTTCTATGAACTTCTGTAGGGACAGATCTTGTGTCAATGCTGCTTTATTAAGCTTTTAGGTAAAAAGCAAAAGACGGAAGACCGAGGACGGAAGGGGGAGTTTGATCTCCTTATTATTTTTCTTCTTTTAATAAAAAAGAAGAAACTGAGACTGTTAAAATACCTACACCGGTTAACTATATCGGAACTGTTAAACTTGAAATCTTATAATAGAATGATGTAAAGCAAACTTCCATTACCGATGGAGCGTTTTTTAGGAAATTATGAAATAGTTTCCTAAAAATGGTGGAATCGGCAGTCAGGCTGTCTAGAAGCGAGTAGTACAAGGAATTGATTTTTTATGCGATTTGAGCCTAGAAGTGCTAGGTGATTTGAGCAGAAAAAATTGATGAAGCAGTAATACAAAGTTTATCGACAGTCTGAACCCGTAAAGGGCTGTGTTATCATCATCGATAATGGTAAGCAACTTGGCTTTGCCCTAATTCTGCTTTTGCTTCTTTTTCAGATGAAAAAGAAGAGCTTTTGTTTCTTTTGGCTACAAAAGAAGTGCCCATAAAAAGTTTATAGATTTTGACAAAATCTTAAAACTTTTCCCAGTCTGAGCTTTACAGTTGTACCTTTCTAGAAATCTCATTTTCCTAAATTCAACAGTATTGGCATAAAACCTACACCTACACTAGATTCTCGACCAGTTTAACATTGCTGCTTGGTTGTTCTATGAACTTCTGTAGAGACAGATCTTATGTCTGCCCTCTTTGTTTATGTGAATGATAAAAAAGAGGGTAAAAACAGCAAATAATATAAAATTTTAGTTTTCAATTATTATCTTAACTTATTATTCTTAGAGTAAGATCATTTTGATTAAGAAACAGGG
>PDON01000014.1 GCA_002742935.1 Candidatus Cloacimonadota bacterium
ACTATGATTTTAAAAATTATCTAAAAAGGATCTCTTTATTTGTTTCTAATGATTCAAGCATTGAAATTAAGAGTAAATATAAATTGCTTCTAGCTGATATACACCAGAAAAATAAAAACTATAATTTAGCAGAGCTATTTTTTAAAAAGTTAATAGATATGCTGGAAAATAGAGAGGAGGGAGCTATGAGACTAGCAAATGTTTATCATAGATATTCCTTAAACTCTCTTTATTTAGGCAAACATAAAAAAGCTCTTTCTCTTGCTTTAAAACTAGAGAGCCTTATTTCAAAATACTCTTTTTTAGATACACCAACTTATAATTTTAGAAAATCAATTTTATTATCTAGAGTTTATATGAATAATAATAACAATGATAAAGCCATTTATTATTTAAATGTTGGAGAAAAGGTTGCTAAAAACTTTTATCAAAAACATTTACATCTTGTTACTCTATATAATCTTTACACATTATTTTATTTTCAATATCTCAAGGATTATAAAATTGCTTTAAATTATGCAAATAAGGCTTTAAAAATTGCAATATCTGTACAAAACTCATATTATGTGAAATATTGTAAAAAAAATATTTTAGCTGTTAAGAATAAATTAAACAAATAATTTCAAATAATTCTTTCAATCCTAGATATAAACAAAATTATCTACTACTAATGACATATCTCTCTATATAATAAGGTTTTAAAGATTTATACTTGTCAAAAATAAGATTGCTTATGACTTTTTTGCATTGGCAATATTTATTATGTTAAATTGCTAAAAACTAAGGAGTTAATTATGAGAAAGAAGCAAGTTTTTCTATTGATTTTACTTATGGTAGCTCTATTTACAAATAGTTTAAGAGCTGAAATAGTAGAGATAAGTAAAACGGTTAGAATTGAGGTGGTTGATGGTAAAACCTATGAGATTACAGAGAGAATCTTATTGGATACAGATACGGGAGAAGAAAAAGAGGTAATAACAGTAATAGAACTAATTACAGAGTGATATTTTTTTACTCAACTCTGTTTCAAAAAAATTCTATTAAAACTAGTTAGTATCTATTGGAAAAGATATTGTTCATTTAGAAGTAATGAATAGAAAATATCTAACTTTGAGAAAAATTTTATGGAGTACTTGACTGAGTACCTAGTGAAACAAATTAAACAAAAAGGAGAGTTTTTATGAAAACTATCTTAAGAATGGCTTTAGCTATAATCTTAGCTATTGGTACAAACCTCTTTGGTATTGGAGCTTCTAAAAGCTACGATAGTAATGAACTAAACATTACTCAAACCATAAAATCAGGGGTAACTTACAATAGGATAAGTTTAGGAAGTTTTATTTCCCATCAAGATGAAGGGGCTCCGGAACTTCCTGTAGAATATGTAAACCTTATCATTCCATCAAATATGGATGTTGCAAGTTTAAATACTACATCCAATAGTGAAATAATTGAGGGGAGTTACAATATTTACCCTACCCAACCTCCAACTCCTATTGGATGTCCAGTTCCCGATTATGTTGGAGAGGATTCTGAAATATATAACTCAAACCAATTTTATCCATCTCTAACTGCCGAAATTGAAGGATATAGCTATATTGCCGGAGCTAATAAAATTGTAACAATAAAGCTTAATCCTCTTCAATACAACCCTGTTACAGATGAACTTAAACTAAATAGTTCCATATCTTTTTCTCTAAATCTTACAGCTTCACAGGAAGAGGGAATAAATCCTCAAAAGAGATTTAGAAGGGATCAAAAGTTTATTGATTCCTATATTTATAGTTCCATTGAAAATAAAGAGGAGGTGGAATTATATAAACAGGCACCAACACTTATTGATTCTCCTTCAAATGGGGAGTATAATTACCTGATAGTTGCTCCGGAAGAGTATCTCCCTCCAAACTCTAATGTTTTAGAAAAGTTTATTGATTGGAAAGAGAGTAAGGGTAATTTTGTAAAAGCTATGAGTTATAATGATATTTATAATCTTGGTTACAATTCAGACAATATGAATACCATTCCTATAGTTGATAATGCCGGAGGTTTAAGACAATTTTTAAGGGACGAGTATGAGTATAAAGGATTAACCTATGTTCTTTTAATTGGAGATGAAATAAACAGTCCTATAAGGTATTATCAAAAAACTGGTGAAAGTTTATCAACAGGAATTTTAGCAGATCACTATTTTGCAGATTTTAATAGCAATTGGAATAAAAATAATTCTAATTCTAGCTACTATTATGGTTACGATATTGATAAAGGAAAGGAATTGTTTGTAGGTCGTATTATTGTTCCAAATAATGCAGAAGAGGAGCTTGAAAACTGGATATATAAAACTCTTACTTATGAGCAAAATCCGGGGCATGGTGATAGAGATTACATAAAAAATGTTTTTATTGAAAGTGCTGATAGTGTTTATCATTCAGAGAATTACTTCTATCCTGAGCAAAGATTAGGAGGGTATCTTGAGAATAAAGGTTATAATTTTGAGTTTATTACTGAAATTTGGAATTCTGCAACAAATTACTTGTGGCCAACTGGTAAATATGTTGTTAATAGAATGCGAGATAATAAACATTTTGTCTCACTTGATTGTCATGGAAGTAAAAGTGGGGTAGGAGTAGCAACAAAGGGAAGTAATGGAAATAATCATGATTTGCCTACAAATTATGGTGTTTTTGGTGATGTTAATGAACCTCCATTTAGCCCGTTTGCATATCCTGAAGATGGGACAAATGATCTCCTCCATAATTTTGTAGGATCGAAGTATCAAATATATCACTCATCATCTTGTCATAATGCCGCATTTGACTATGTAGATGAAGGTGGTTGGGGAGATAGTAAAGTCTCTTTTGCAAGAGTATTTACTAATGGTAGTAAAAACACCTGTGGTCCAATTATTATTGCAAATACTAGATGTGGATGGTACGGCTCTTCTCCAAGATTAAGGAGACATTTTTTTGAGGTTCTGCTTGGTGATGAAAACTCTATTAACTGGATCTATCCATCAAATAAAGTGGGTGTTACAGAAGCAAGTTCAAAAAATTATACTTCAGAATACCTAGCAATGAGTTCTACCCTTTTTGGTGATCCTGATTTAGATATATGGACAGAAGTGCCAGAGGATATGTATATAGTTATTAATGAAGCTGAAAATCAGGTTGAAGTTTATGATTTTGAAAATAATCCTGTCAACTATGTTGATCTAACATTTATGGGAACAAATGGTCATATAACAGTTAATACAGAAAGAAATAATATTGCATCTATCCCTGTTTCAAGTTACAAAAAAATAGTAGCTGTTAAGCAAAATTACATTCCTGTATCAAATAGAATTATCTCTACCGATCAAACTATAACAACTTCTGAAATAATAGATAACAACTTAATAGTAATGCCAAATGTTCAACTTACTATAAGTGCTAAAGATTTCAAATTTGAAACAGGTAGTTCTCTCCAACTTTATGGTGGAGCAAAAGTAAAAGTTGAAGATGGAGGTAAAATCTATTTTGAGAAAGGTAGTAAAATTTTAGTTGATGACACTTCTGAGATTATCATAGCCAATGGAGGGGAGTTTGCTTCTAATGGTAATGGAACAGAAAGAGTTAAATTCTTAAACAAAACAACAAATAGTTGGTCTGGTATTGAATGCTACTCGGGTAGTATTATCAATATTCAAGGAACTGATTTTATAAATGCTTCATCTGCTATTCATGGAGCACCTTCTACCTGTAATATTTTATTCTCAAAGTTTATTGATTGTGATAAAGCTATAAATATTGCTAATAGTAATGATTACCGCATTAGTAATAATGAGATCTTTTTTTATAATCCAACGTTTGAAAATCACGGTCAAGTTGGAATTTCACTAATACAGTGTGAAACAGGGAAACTAATATGTAATGATATAAGAGACAATAAAGTAGGTATTTTTGTAACAAACTCATCCCCGTTACTTATTCGAAACACTGTAAAAAATAACTATCACTATGGCTTAAAAGTACTTGGATATAAAGCAATTCCAAACCTTGTTGATCCCTACAACATTGTATATCCACCTTACAATAATACTATATCTGATAATGGAGTAAACTATGTAGATGGTGCACAAATATATATCTATGGATCCGGGAAAATATCTTTAGATAGTGGAAACAACAATATTTATGGTAATTTAGCTGGAGGAATACCACAAAAACCTTGTGTTAAAATTGTAAAAAACAGTTGTGGTAGAACAATTAACTTAAAAGCTAGATGGAACTATTGGGGCTCATCAAATGTAACAGATCAATTCTTTACTATCTCTCCTTATTATAGTTTTGAATACTCTCCATGGGGAAGTAGTAGTTATCCAATTAATATTTCGAGAACTATTACAGAAGCGGCTTCCATTGTTAATGAAGGTATAGAGAATGAAGATAAAGAAAATTTTGAAATGGCAAAAAACCTCTACAAACAAGTTATCTCACAGTATCCAAATAGTAGTGAGTCATATGTTGCCATAACTAGATTGCCTAATACATACAGGTCAATAGGTATTACAGAGTATGAAGAATTAATTCAACTACTAAATGAAAAACTCTCTGATGATGTATGGAAAGATAAGGATTTCTTGAATGAAATGATGGGTAAGATTGAGTTCCTGGCTAAAAACTATCAAGAAGCAGAACTCATGGTTAATGAGCTTAAAAACTCGGCAAGCTCTACACCAGAAATCTTGGCTTGTGATATAGATATTCAAATAATTGAAAACACTCAAAACAATGGAAAAGCTGAGGAATCTGTAAGACATAATAGGCTTATGAAAGAAGTAAACAGCTTCTTAGATAAACTAATTGGTAAAGGATCTGAAGGATTAGAATTAAATGAGACAGAAACCATTCCAAACACTTTCTCCCTTTCCCAAAATTATCCTAACCCATTCAACCCAACTACAACCATAAGTTTTAACTTACCTATGGAATCAGATGTAAAATTAGAGGTTTACAATACCAAAGGTGAAATGGTTAAAAAC
>PDON01000012.1 GCA_002742935.1 Candidatus Cloacimonadota bacterium
CATGGGCATCAATACTAAATAATAAACTTTCTCCCTCATTTATACTTAAAGATCCTCCGTTAGAAGGTAAAATATTATCTACAACAATGTTCTGATCAATATTATTTACAGTAAAAGTTACAATATCACTATCAGATAAACCGTTAGGATCTTCCGCTGTAAATGTGATAGTTTCACTTCCAAACCAATTATTAGGATAGGTAATTGCGGCAACTCTATCTACAATAGTGATACTAAGGTTACTGTTTCCACCATAAGACCAAACAATTTCACTATCATCATTATCAGGATCTGAAACATAATCATCTAAATTTATTGTAGAAAACTGTTCTCCCTTATTTATTGTTTGATCAAGAATATCTGATACTGAAGGAGGTTGATTTACTACATCATCACCTTGAAACTTTACTACTAATTGATCTGAATATGTTTCTATAGACTCTGAACCACCAACAGCAACTAAACTATGGTCAGGAAGCTCAATAACAGAATTAAATTTATCATTATATTCCTGATCGTATATATAACTCCAAATTTCATCTCCTGATGAATCAAATTCAAAAAGCCAAGCAGCATTATCACTCACATCAAAAGAGGATGTATATCCTGAAAAAATATAATTTCCGGATGATAATTTCTCAATTGAAGTAGGAAAATCATATCCTACTCCTCCAAATGTAAAATTGGATATTACTTCTCCGTTTAAATCCGTAAATGTAGCTTTAACGTCAAAACTTGAAGATTCACTATTTTTATAACCCAAAAGAAGCAATTTGTTATTATCATAAATAAGATCTTTAACACAATCAAAACCCGGAACATTAAACGTACTCTCAATATTTCCTTGAAGATCCATTTTCATAACAATTCCTGAATCCCCATCACTACCGGCTAATAATATAGTTCCATCAGAAAGCTCTATAACGCTATCAATCTCCTCATTATCACTATCTCCATAAGTTTTATTCCAGATTATTGAACCGTCATTTGAATCCATTTTAATTACGAGATAATCTTTATCTACGTTAACTTCCTCTCCAGGGTCAATATCATCTCCTTTATAAGAAAAATCAAAACCTACCAAAAGGATATTCCCATCACTAAGTTTTAAAACATCATAAAAGGTTTTGCTATAGCCACTCCCAAAACTTAGATCAAATTGATACAAACCATTAAGATCGCTCTTAACAGCATAGGCATTAGAACCTTTTTTACCAGCAATATAAAAACCTGAATCATCACTATCTAAAGAGTAAGCAATATCACTGGATGAACCTCCAAACTGCTCACTTATTACCTCATTCCCATCTGGATCAAGACCTAACAGCCAAATATCTTTAGAACTTCCTCCATACGAACTCTCAAAGCCTACAGTATAAAGTAAATTATTACGAAAAATAACATCTTTACCCTCATCATTTTTCGCAGACTCTCCACCATACTTCTTAATCCACTCTACTTGATGAGAATACAAAGTAGCGTGTAAAAGAAGAGATAACAAAAACATCCAAAACTTCATTTGACCTCCCATACTTTATTTAAGTTTCTATTCAGCACTTTATCTATATTACTGAAAATAATAACATTCCATTATAATAAACTATAATATTACAACTTTTGGAAATTAAACTATTTTAAATCCACCAAATCAGCTAGATCTTTCTGGAGTATGGATTGCATAAAAAAGTTATGCCTTAAAAAATAGTTATTTCCAACCAATCTGATCTTTTCAAAACATCTATTAATGTAACATAATATAATACATTGTTGTATAATATTCAAGTTTAATAGTTATGTTAAGATAACAATAAAAAGGGGACTAAATTTAGTCCCCTTTTTATTGTTATAAAGTAAGAAAATTATTTAAGAACTTACTTAATTTAATTATGAATTATCTTTTTATTATTTAACTACCCACTTATTTACTGAAAATGATGTTGTTCCATCTCCATATACCATAATCTTGTATGTTCTTGGAGCCAAACCATTTTTGAACCTTAAATCATTAACGGGATTCATTAAAATACCAATATCTGAAACATTACTTGAACCTGATGTCCAGCCCTCCTCATCTGAGATCAAAGAACCGAAAGCTATAAAAGGAACTCCATTATATGTAGGATCCCAATCAGGAGGACTATAAGTAGCTCCAAAATAGTTTGTTACATTATCAGCAGAAATTTCGCCCCAAGGAGAGTAGATTCCCGCAGTAACAAAGAGAGGGGTCTCGTTATCAGTATCACTATTTTTATCAATCAAAAGTTTGCCCTTATCTCTTTCTGTAGCCGGAGGCTTTGATGTTAAACCAACACCGGCTAAAAGTCCACAAAACTCAGTTACATTACTACTTAATATAGAATGAATATTATCAGTTTTAGCTAAATCATCACTTGAAGTACCAACATAAAAACTTGGATTAGCATAATACTCACTAGAAGTAATCTTGTTGGTTCCATCCACCAAATCCTTTATAGAACTATAATAGAGATCACCGGCAATATGTATAGATGCTGTTTTTGTAACAAAAGAGATCTCCTTATTAATCTCACCTTTAACACCAACATACATACTATTATCTTTATCATCCACCATAACAGCATCATAATTTGTAAGATCATAAGTATTTAAGAGTTGATTATTCTGCTTATAAACTTTTAACTTCTGTACACCGCCATCAACAACAAAGTCAAACATGAGCTTACTTCTATCAACTGTTTTATCTATTGTTAACTTTTTAATATTGGTATCAGCATTTATTTCATCCCAATCATAGGCGGCATCAGGTAATGTTGCTCCGGGATGAGAGCCGTTAAATGTTCCCTGAAAAATAGTATCCCAATCCTCATCTTTTCTATTATTATAAAAATCCTTAATCCCTTTTTTAAGAGCCAAAGGGAAAGAGTATCCATTAGTAGCTGTAGTACTATTAAAAAATCCACCCCTAACATCAACAGTACTGTAAAATTCCGGGAAACCCCCAATCTTTAATATATCATTAACAAAAACATTTCCCCAAAATTTATATCCTGTCCCCCAACGACCATCCCCCGTTCCCAGTGTGTTTATACACTCTGCATACTTTAGAAGTGTTTGAGAACGAATACCATCAACCTCTATTTCTGTATCCCTACCATTTAACGCAGACTTTGCCTCTATCTTCCAACTTCCAACAGAATCCTTAACAAAATTTAGAGTAACATAATCACACCCATTTATTAATGCATAAGGCTTAACATTTGGAGTAGAAATAGAACTTCCTTCGAACTTTGAAACTCTTAGATTCTTCAAATAAATCTCACCGTAAGATTGAGCCGCTTGTGCTCCCCAAAAAAGCTTAAAATCTTCATTTTTACTCTTTACGTCAATAATATTTGCCCTAACAGAATAAAAAAGACCTGTAGCAGTTAAAGCAAGTATCATAACAATAACAATAACTATAAATAAAATTCCACCTTTATATCTTTTAAACACAATAAACCTCCTAATAAATATTTCTACATGTTACATAACTATTAACACTAGTTGTTTTAAAAATAGTTTTCTCAATAGTTGTCAATAAAAGAACTATTCTTGCTCTTATATCGGCATCTTCATGAAAAGAACTTTTTGAAGCATCAAGTTCAATTACCTTATTTAATTTTTCTTCAACTGAATTCTCTTTCCTGTATAGAGAGCTGTTTTTAATTTCATAAAATATATCATTAGTAATACCTTCTATCTTCAAAACCCCACTTGAAACAGATATTTTTTTACCATTTCTAATATCCATTTTCAATCTTTTCATTATTGTTGAAATTTCATGTTGTAACCTTTCTTCTGCAGTAACTTTTGCCGTAGTAGTTATCGAAAAAGCAATTAAGCTTGTTGTTCCAATTAAAGCAATACTCAAAAGAAGTGATACTACTATTACCTCAATTAAGGTAAAACCTAACTTCATAATTTATCTCCTTACCAAAAATAAAGTGTTTTTTTAATACTAACCCATAATTATTAAGGCCAAGTTGTTCCTGCAATAGCATTTAGATCAGAATATCCGTAAAAATTTCTCAACTCAACACTATCAGCTCTTCCATTAAATTTCCAAGAAATTCTTGCTAGAAGATCTAAATAATAGGGTGTTACAAATTTATTATTTGTCGCTTCTGCGGGACTCATATCCATAACTTTTCTCTGGGCACTAACAACTAATTTATAGGGAACAGCTCCGTAGTTTGTTGTTTTAAAGGTGTCAACAACAACCCTTCTTTTGTCATCTCCATCTAATGATGTATCGGCTAAATCCTCTTCAATTAGCTTAGCTCCCTTGTTAAGATAAAACTCAAGCTCAGTTTGTAGTATCAAATAAGCCTCTCTCTTGTAATTGTTTTCATAAACAATAGATGAGTATTTAGGCAAAGAATAAAGTATACCTGTAATACCTATAGTTAAAATAAAAATAGCAACCAACACCTCAATAAGTGTTACACCTTTTCTCATATTTTTCTCCTGTAAAAAAAATTCCAAAATTCGGTCGAAATAAAACCACCGAGTTAACAAAACACAACTTAACTTCTTAAAAACATAGCCCTCCAAGAATAAAATTCAGTCTATTTTTACTAATTAGCAAATATTTACAATAACCCTCTATACATATAATAATATATTATTTTATTATTTTCAATATATTTTTTATGAAATTTTAGATTAAAAAAAGAAAATTGAAAAACACTTTAGAGTTAAATTACCTCCGGCAAAGCCGGAGGATTGCCGACTTTAATTAAATATTGTTCAAAACTAGTATGAGTGAGTTTCTCTCCTTTCAATTTTTTGTTGATTCTATTTTTTATTTCTCTTTTTTATTAATTAATAGAGCAAAACTTTTCTCATATAGTCCTTTTTGCATAAGTATGTAAGATTTTTATTATTTAACCTGTAGTTTGAGATAAATATTTATCTAATATTTAATATGATAGATATTAATATCCGTAGAAAAGATGTACCCTGAGGCTCTCAAAGGGTACGAAAACTATAGTCATAGAATTATACACTTCGAAAGATCTCAGGGTACAGATATAAGTTGCATTTCTAGTTTTAACTATTATATAAGATAGTCTAATAACTTTATATCAAACTCAGGTTATTTGACTACCCACTTATTTATTGAAAATGATGTTGTTCCATCTCCATATACCATAACCTTGTATGTTCTTGGAGCCAAACCATTTTTAAATCTTAAATCATTAACAGGGTTCATTAAAATACCTTTTGAAGTCAAACTATTATTACTTCTCCATGATGTCCAACCTTCTTCACTCGAAATCAAAGAGCCAAAGGTTATGAAAGGAACTCCATTATATGCCCCACTCCAATCATTAGGATCATAAGTATCTCCATCATAGTTTGTTACATTATTAGCAGCAATTTCACCCCAAGGTGAGTACATTCCCGCAGTAACAAAGAGAGGGGTCTCGTTGTCAGTATCACTATTTTTATCAATCAAAAGTTTCCCCTTATCTCTTTCTGTAATTGGAGGCTTTGATGTTAAGCCTACACCAGCTAAAAGGCCACAAAACTCAGTTATATTACCATTTAACATAGAATGGATATTAACATTTTTATTTAAATCATCACTTGAAGTACCAACATAAAAACTTGGATTATCATAATACTCACTAGAAGTAATTTTGTTAGATCCAGCTACTAAATCCTTTATAGAACTATAATAGAGATCACCGGCAATATGTATAGATGCTGTTTTTGTAACAAAAGAGATCTCCTTATTAATCTCACCCTTAACACCAACATACATACTACTATCATTATCATCTACCATAACAGCATCATAATTTGTAAGATCATAAGTATGTAAGAGCTGATTATTCTGTTTATAAACTTTTAACTTCTGTACACCTCCATTAACAACAAAGTCAAACATAAGTTTACTTCTATCATCTGTTTTAGCTATTGTTAACTTTTTAATATTACTATCAGCATTTATTTTATCCCAACTATAGGCGGCATCAGGTAATGCTGCTCCGGGATGTGAACCATTAAACGTTCCCTGAAAAATAGTATCCCAATCCTCATCTTTTCTAATAGTATAAAAATCCTTAATCCCTTTTTTAAGAGCCAAAGGAAAAGAGTATCCGTTAGTAGCTGTAGTACTATTAAAAGATCCACCTTTTACATCAAGGTTACTAGAGAATACAGGCATTCCTCCAATTTGCAACTTATCATTAATAAACACATTTCCCCAAAATTTATATCCTGTATCCCAAGTTCCAGATCCCAATGATCCAATACACTCTGCATACTTTAAAAGTGTTTGAGAGCGAATACCATCAACCTCTATTTCTGTATCCCTACCATTTAACGTAGACTTTGCCTCTATTTTCCAACTTCCGTCAGAATCCTTAACAAAATTTAGAGTAACATCGCACCCATTTATAAATTCATAGGGCTTAACACTTGGAGTAGAAATAGAATTTCCTTCAAACTTTGAAACTCTTAGATTCTTCAAATAAATTTCACCGTAAGATTGAGCCGCTTGTGCTCCCCAAAAAAGCTTAAAATCTTCATTTTTACTCTTTACATCAATAATATTTGCCCTAACAGAATAAAAAAGACCTGTAGCAGTTAAAGCAAGTATCATAACAATAACAATAACTATAAATAAAATCCCACCTTTATATCTCTTCAGCATAATAAATCTCCTAATAAATATTTCTACATGTTACATAACTATTAACACTACTTGTTTTAAAAATAGTTTTCTCAACAGTTGTCAATAAAAGAACTATTCTTGCTCTTATATCGGCATCTTCATGAAAAGAACTTTTTAAAGCATCAAGTTCAATTACCTTATTTAGTTTTTCTTCAACTGAATTTTCTTTCCTGTATAAAGAGTTGTTTTTAATTTCATAAAATATATCATTAGTAATACCTTCTATCTTTAAAACTCCACTTGAAACAGATATTTTTCTACCATTTCTAATATCCATTTTCAATCTTTTCATTATTGTTGAAATTTCATGTTGTAACCTTTCTTCTGCAGTAACTTTTGCCGTAGTAGTTATAGAAAAAGCAATTAAGCTTGTTGTTCCAATTAAAGCAATACTCAAAAGAAGTGATACTACTATTACCTCAATTAGGGTAAAACCTAACTTCATAATTTATCTCCTACTCAAAAATAAAGGGTTCCTTTTCTATACTAACCCATAATTATTAAAGTCAAGTTGTTCCTGAAATAGCATTTAGATCAGAATATCCGTAAAAATTTTCTAACTCAACACTATCAGCTTTTCCATTAAACTTCCAAGAAATTTTTGCTGTAAGATCCAAATAATAGGGTGTTACAAATTTATTATTTGTCGCTTCTGCAGGTTGCATATCCATAACTTTTCTTTGGGCACTAACAACCAATTTATAGGGAACAGCTCCGTAGTTTGTTGTTTTAAAGGTATCAACAACAACCCTTCTTTTGTCATCTCCATCCAATGATGTATCGGCTAAATCTTCTTCAATTAGCTTAGCTCCCTTATTGAGATAGAACTCAAGCTCAGTTTGTAATATCAAATAAGCCTCTCTCTTGTAATTATTTCCATAAACAATAGATGAGTATTTAGGCAAAGAATAAAGAATACCTGTAATACCCATAGTTAAAATAGAAATAGCAACCAACACCTCAATAAGTGTTACACCTTTTCTCATATTTTTCTCCTACAAAAAAACTTAAAAATCGGTCAGTATGGAACCCACCGAGTTAACAAAAAAAAAGAACTTCTAAAAAAATAGTCCTCCGAAAACAAAACTTATCTGTATTTTTACTAATTGGAAAAAATACAGATAATAACCTACTATTATTATGGTAACATATTATTTTATTATTTTCAATATCTTTTTTATAATATTTTAGATTATAAATTGAGTATATATAAAATAAAAGGGGTGAAAACTCACCCCTTTTATTTTATATATATAATCTAACCTTATATATATTCAGCTATAATTCTTTTAACATCTGAAGCTTTAACTCCACCGTACACTTTTTCACCTACTAAAACAACAGGAGCAAGACCACATGCTCCAACACATCTTAGGCAATCAATAGAAAATTTTCCATCTTCAGTTGTTGCTCCAACTTCAATATTAAGTTGCTTTTGGAACTCTTCCAACACCTTATTTGCTCCTCTAACATAACAAGCAGTACCGGTACAGATAGAGATAGGATTTTCACCCTTAGGAGTCATGGTAAAGAAGGAGTAGAAAGTTACTACACCAAATACTTTAGCAACACCTATTTTAAGTTGTTTACCAATAATATCCTGAACCTCTTTAGGAAGAAATCCTAAGGCACTTTGTGTCTTATGTAAAATATTAATCAATTCACCTGGATCGTTGTTAAAATTTTCACAAATTTCAATAACTTTAGCAACATTATCCGGACTTATATGATAAGAATCTGACATCTATTATCTCCTTGAATGATTCTTTCAATTAAAAATTTATATCTCAAGAGTTATTCCCCTATATTTAATTTATAGGGGAATCCTAGACTATTTTGAGCTTTTATCGAAATAGTGAGTATGCAGTAACTCGTGAGCTTTTTCACTCATTGGTTTACCCAAAAACTCTTTATAAAGCTTTTGAATATAAGGGTTTTCATGTGATTTCCTTATTGTCTTACCCTCATCTTCAGTATATAGAGCTTTTGATCTTTTCTTTAGAATCTCCGCATTACCATGGTGATATGGCTGACCACCACCACCAATACAACCTCCCGGACAAGCCATAATCTCGATAGCATGGAAGTTGTTTTTATTTCCATCTCTAACCTCTTCTAATAGCTTTTTTGCATTTCCAAGACCGTGAGCTATACCAATGTTTATAGGGAAACCATCAAAATCAACAGTTGCACTTCTAATTCCATCAAAACCCCTTAGAGCTTTAAAATCTACATCTTCTAAGCTTTTGCCGGTATGTGCCTCATAAGCGGTTCTTGTAGCAGCTTCAATAACCCCTCCGGTAGTACCAAAGATTACACCTGCTCCTGTAGATTCTCCAAGAGGATTATCAAATTCGCTATCCTCAAGCTTATTGAAATCTATATTACAAGATTTTATAAGATGAGCAAGCTCCCTTGTAGTAATAGACATATCCACATCTGGATTTCCATCAACTTTAAACTCATCTCTTGAACACTCATACTTTTTAGCAAGACAAGGCATTATAGAAACAACAACTAAATCCTTTCTGTTAACCTTAATCTTATCTGCAAAGTAGCTTTTAGCAATAGCACCAAACATCTGTTGTGGAGATTTTGCTGTTGAAGGAATATCTAGCATATCAGGGAATTGACTTTCGAAGAAGTTTACCCAACCAGGGCAACAAGAAGTAAGTATAGGAAGTTTAACATCCTTATCTCCACTTATATGTCTTGTTAACCTGTCAAGAAGTTCAGATCCTTCCTCCATAATTGTTAAATCTGCTGCAAAATCAGTATCAAATACGTAGTCAAAACCAAGTTCTCTAAGAGCAGATGTCATCCTTTTAGTAACCAATGTTCCCGGCTCCATTCCAAACTCTTCACCAAGAGCAGCCCTTACAGCAGGAGCTGTCTGAACAACAACAGTTTTCTTAGGATCCATGATTGCTTGAAGTACTCTTCTTGTATGGTCGTTTTCAATAAGTGCACCTACAGGACAAACTGCAACACATTGACCACAGAAAGTACAAACTGATTCCTCAAGATTCATCTCAAAAGCAGGAGCAACAACAGAATCAAAACCTCTGTTTATACCTGAAAGAGCTCCAACTTTTTGAATATTATTACACATAGACTCACATCTTCTACACATAATACATTTATTCATATCTCTCATAATAGCAGGAGAAATATCTTTTACATAAGTTGACATCTCCCCTTGGAAAGGGATCTCTCTTATACCAAAATCAACAGCTAGGTCCTGAAGATCACAAGATCCGGACTTTGCACATGATAAACAATCTTTAGGGTGGTCAGAAATAATAAGCTCCAGAACAGATTTTCTAGAGTTTAATACTCTTATAGTATTTGTTCTAACCTCCATACCTTCAAAAACTTCCGTAGCACAAGCCGGAGCAAGGTTTCTTCTTCCCTTAACCTCAACAACACATATTCTACATCCTGCAGGCTTGTTTTCGTAACATACATCCTCAATTTTCATGTGGCAAAGTGTAGGGATCCTAACACCGTTTTGCTTTGCTGCATCAAGTATGGTTGTTCCACTCTCTACTTGTACCTTTTTATTATCTATAGTTAGATTGATAAGACTCATTATTCAAACTCCGTTTACAATTATTTTATGAAAATTGCGTTGAATTTACACTTTTCAATACATGCACCACACTTAATACAAGTATCTTGATCTATAGTATGGCTCTTCTTAACCTCACCAAAGATAGCATCTGCAGGACATACTCTAGCACAAGCAGTACAACCAACACACTTATCTTCAATAATATTGTAGCTGATTAAAGATCTACATTGACCTGATCTACATTTTTTATCTTTTACATGCTCTTCATACTCTTCCCAGAAGTTTTCCATTGTAGAAAGAACAGGATTTGGAGATGTCTGACCAAGTCCACAAAGTGCGGTATCTTTAATTACGGTACTTAAGTTTTTAAGAGTGTAAAGATCCTCTTCAGTTCCTTTTCCTTGACATAGCTTTTCAAGAAGCTCGTGTAACCTTTTGTTTCCAACTCTACATGGAGCACACTTACCACAAGATTCCTCTACAGTAAATTCAAGATAGAACTTAGCCATAGAAACCATACAATCATCTTCATCCATAACAATCATACCACCGGAACCCATCATAGAACCCGCAGCCAAAAGATTATCATAATCAATAGGTGTATCAAGATGAGCTTCTGTTAAACATCCACCGGAAGGTCCACCTGTTTGAACAGCCTTAAACTTCTTACCATCTTTTACACCACCACCAATTTCATAAATAACCTCTCTTAGAGTTATTCCCATAGGAACCTCAATAAGACCAACATTATTTATCTTTCCGGCTAGAGCAAAAACCTTAGTTCCCTTTGATTTTTCAGTACCAATAGAGCTGAACCATTCAGCACCTTTGTTGATAATAACAGGAATATTTGCAAAGGTCTCAACATTATTAACATTTGTTGGCTTTCCTAAATATCCTGATACAGAAGGGAATGGTGGTTTAAGAGTAGGCTCTCCTCTTCCTCCCTCCATTGAGTGAATAAGAGCTGTTTCCTCTCCACATACAAAAGCACCTGCTCCGTATCTAATATCTATATCAAAGCTAAAGTCTGTACCAAGTATATTATCCCCTAAGAAACCATACTCTCTTGCGGCTTCTAAAGCAATCTTCAACCTGTTGATTGCTAAAGGATACTCGGCTCTAATATAAACCAATCCTTTACTTGCACCAATTGCATAACCACAAATAGCCATAGCCTCAATAACTGAGTGAGGATCACCCTCCAGGATAGATCTATCCATAAACGCACCGGGGTCACCTTCATCTGCATTACATACAACATACTTTTGATCATTTTTTTCTCTGTTGGTAAGTTCCCATTTAAGACCTGTAGGGAATCCTCCACCACCTCTACCTCTTAAACCTGAGGCTTTGATAACATCTATTACTTCTAGATCTGTCATAGTAGTTATAGCCTTACCTAAAGCACTGTAACCGCCAACTGCTAAACTCTCTTTAATATTTTCAGGATCAATAAATCCACAATTCTTGAGAGCAATTCTAATCTGCTTCTTGTAAAATCCCATATGTTTAGAATCTGAAACTTTCTCTGCAGATTTTGGATTAGTGTATAGAAGTCTTTCAACTTTTCTACCTTTAATTATATGCTCTTCAATAATTTCAGCAGCATCTTTAGCTTTAACTTTAGTATAAAATGTGTTATCCGGAATAACTTTCACAATAGGACCTTTTTCACAGAAACCAAAACATCCGGTAGTAATAACTTTTACATCATTTTCTAAATTTTTCATCTCGATAGATTTTTTGAGATTTTCAACAATCATATCGCTTTGAGCGGATTTACATCCGGTACCGCCACAAACCAAAAGATGAAATTTAAATTTATCCATTATGAATCCCTAACTTTTGTTTTTTAACTAATATCAACTAATCTACCTGCTCGTAGTTTACCGGAATAATTCCATCAACAAGTTCGCCGGTTTTGATATATTTTCTAACAATATCCCTACCTTTATTCTCATCAACATAGCTAAATACTACAGGATCTTTACCGGGTAATGTTACCTCTACTGTAGGCTCAGCATAACAATACCCCATACATCCACTTTGAGTAACAACAGCATCAATAGCTTGAGAGTCAAGCTCCGATATTATTGCATCCATTGACTCCTTAGCACCCGATGCGATACCGCATGTAGCCATGGAAACCTTTATTTGAATGAGTGATTCAATATTATCACCATTCTCCCTAAGAGTAAGCTCACTCTTAAGCTCCTTCCTAAGCTTTTTCAAATCTTCTAGAGATTTAATTTTACCCATAAATCCTCCCTCTGTAGACCTTGTTTTATATTTTTATTTTTTTTGACCTTACTGTTATTTCATTCACAACTGGAATTAATAGTAATATATGATCTTTGTCAATATATTTATTTAATAAAAAAAAGTGCAAAAAATGAGTATAATCATAATTTATGCCTGTTGAAGTGTAAAATTTTATGATTTTTTATACAAAGATGATCCTGTTTTATAACTTACACAATATTACAATCTAATACTTTTTGATTCTTTTTAAAACTTAAAACTTTTTTTAAGTAGATCCTACCTACTCCTATCAAATTGTAAATCATGAAGTTTCTTATATATCTCACAACTTTTTAAAAGATCATCATTCTTACCAACTCCAACAACCTTACCATTATCAAAAACAACTATTTTATCAGAGTTTAATATAGTTGAAAGCCTATGAGCAACAACTATAACTGTTCTGTTCTCTGTAGCATTATCAATACCTTCTTGGACTTTCTGCTCTGCAACTGTATCTAAAGCACTTGTAGCCTCATCAAATATAAGTATTGGAGGATCCCCAACTATAGATCTGGCAATAGAAAGTCTCTGCCTCTGACCTCCGGAAAAATTTGATCCTTTAGGATCTATTATAGTATCATAGCCAAGCTCTAAATTCTCTATAAATTGATCACAACAAGCTATCTTTGCTGCTCTCTTAACCTCATCTAAGCTTGCAGTTTCATAACTTCCGTAACCAATATTTTCCTTTATGGATCTATTAAAAAGAATACTTTCCTGAGTTACTGTTCCAAAAAGTTTTCTCAAAGATTTTAATCTTAAATTCTTAATGTTAACATCATCAAGTAAAATTTCACCTCTATCTACATCATACATTCTGTTCAGAAGATTTGTAATAGTTGTTTTTCCACTTCCACTGGCACCAACAAAAGCAACCTTTTCGCCCTTCTTAATCTCAAAGCTTACATCTTTTAAAACATATTTTTCATCTTCATAAGCATAGTAGATATTTTTAATTGTAATCTTACTTTTAAATGAATCTACCTCAACAGGATTCTCAATCTCGTGAATAAGATTATCAGTTGAAAAAATAGCGTACAATCTATCTAATGAAACACCTGCTTTTTTTATATCGTTATACCCCTTTGTAATAACCTTTATGGGGTGAAGTATTTGAAGAATTGCTGCCATAAAAGCTATGAAAGAACCAAAACTCATACCACTTTGAGGATCAAGCACCATAGATCCACCCAAAATCATTATGATAGATCCTGTTAATACTCCATTTATCTCTGAAAGAGGTTGGCTCATAGCTGCATATATTTTTGACTTTAACCAAAACTTATAGTACCTATCATTACTAAACCTAAAACTCTCTCTCTCTTGATCCTCCTTTTGATAAGCTTTAACAATCTTTATGCCTGTAAAAACCTCATCAACTCCACTTAAAAGATCGCTAATTTTGTTCTGAATTCTCTTGGCATATTTTTTTATCTTCTTACCTAGAAAAGATATTACAACAGAAAAGATAGGAACTAAAATTAAGGTATATAAAAGCAATTTAGTACTTATAAAGAGAGCTATAGACAGAAAAATTATAAATGTTATAGATTCTCTAGTTATGGATATAAGTGAACCTAGATAGAGATCAGCAACTACCCTAACATCGGTAAAAATCCTAACTTGACTATCTCCGGTTCTATTTTTTGAAAAAAAGCTTAAAGGAAGATCCAAATATTTACTAAAAATCTCCTCCCTTATAGTTTTAACAAGCTTTCCGGTAAATGCAGACATAACAACCCTACTACCCATGTAGGAAAGATTCTTTAGAATAGTTGAAGACATTAGAATTATAACAACAAACCACAATAGAGATAAAGGTTCTGATCTTCTAAAGAGATCCTCAAATCTGCTTTTTACAAGTTTAAATGAGGAGTTATTGGATTTAACTTTTAAATTTTTTTCCTCAATAAAATCCTTCGGGGAATCTAAAAGCATATCCGTTCTCTTACCTATCTCTTTAAAAGTAGAATCAAAGATTGCTGGAATAATATTAAATACACCCTCAAAAACCTCTACTGTTGTATTATAATCAAACTTTTCACTCTTATTTTTAAAAACATAATCAAACATTGGGGTAGCTACAGCAATTGATGCTGCTCCAAAAAGAGCATAGAACATCATTAGTACAAGACCTGTAATTATATACTTTTTTAGTTTCATTGCGGGTTTTAAAACTGTTGCAATCTTTTTATTCATGACAACTCACATTTAATAATACTATTTTAAAAGATAATAAAGAGATCTACTTATTACAAAGATCTCTAATAACTACAGAGGCTGCCACACAACCAAAAACAGGAGGCATATAGGAAACTGTACCAACTTGGGATCTCTTAAAATTATTGTGTTCTCCATCAATTACACTCTTACTATCATGCCTTTCCGTTGAAAAAACAGCTTTAAACCCTCTGTTAATATTGAACTTTTTCAATCTTCGCCTAACAGCGTGAGCAAGAGGACAAATATATGTTTTGGATATATCAGAAACCTCAATCTTTGTAGGATCAAACTTAGCTCCGGCACCCATGGAAGAAACTAAAGGTATATCTAGATCTAAGGCTTTTCTTATAAGAGCAACTTTTGGGGTAAGGGTATCTATGGCATCAACTATATAATCATAGCTTCTAATCTTAAAAATCTCCTCTATACTTTCATCATTGATAAATATATTGAAAATATTAACTTTCAGATTAGGATTTATATCCAAAACTCTATCTCTCATAAGGTAACTCTTCTTTTTACCTATTGTAGAGTGAAGAGCTATAAGTTGTCTATTAATATTTGATATATCAACACTATCATTATCAACAATAGTAATCTCTCCAATACCGGATCTTACTAACATTTCAGATGTATACGCACCTACACCTCCAAGACCACACACCAAGATATGGGAACTGTTTAAAATATCTAAATTATCCTCACCTAAGGTCATTAATGATCTCTTCTGCCACTCCAACTACAACTCCTCAAACTTATTCATGAAACTTTTATAAACATATTTTTCAATTTGGTCAAGAGGTTTTGATAACCCTTTACTTACCTCATTATAGATCTCCTCTATAAAAAACTCCCCCATATCAGTCTCAAAAAATATATTCTTTAAACCGTTAACTCTTATAAACTCCAAAGATTTTGAATTTTTTCTAAATATAGATTTTCCCATAGAGAGGAAATAACCTCTATCAATAAGTTTCTTAGCTATATTAAAAGATGAATAGAAATCGTGAAAGATTACAAACTTAAGTTTATAATCTCTTAAAATCTTATAAACTTCCTCATAAGCTCTTACACAGTGGATAATAACACCCTTACCATCTCTCTGGGCAATAGAAAGTTGATTTTCAAATATATTTCTTTGGGTTTTGATATCTGCTTTTGAGAGTTTATCTAAACCACATTCACCAATAAATCTAACTTTATCTCTTAGTTTTAAATATCTCTCTTCAAAAATTTTAAAATTTTCCAAAGAGGCTTCCCAAGGATGAACACCGTATGAATAGATATGTCCATCTATTAGTTTTCTATTAAAATTAAGCTCAAGATTAAAAATGGATAATCTTGAGCTTATGCTATGAGTATGGATATCTATTAGCAAAATATTAACTTTTCTCAATAAATTTTTTATAGATATTTATAAGAGAGCTTGTTGATGAATCAAATTTTTTAACACTTTTATTCTCTTCAAGCTCAGGTAAAATATTTTTTGCCAACTGTTTTCCAAGCTCAACACCCCATTGATCAAAGCTAAATAAATTCCATAAAACACCCTGTACAAATATCTTATGTTCATACATAGCTGTAAGCATACCCATTAGTTCCGGAGTAAGCTCTCTATAAATTATAGAGTTACTTGGTTTATTACCTACAAACACTTTGTGAGGAAGTAAAAAATCTATAGTTTCATTATCTAAACCCTTCTCTCTCATCTCAGATATAACCTCTTTTTCACCCTTTCCTTCCATTAAAGCTTGGGTTTGAGCCAAAAAGTTTGCCATAAGTTTCTTATGATGATCACCAATGGGGTTTAAAGGGTTTGCAGCTATTAGAAAATCTGTAGGAATAAGCTTTGTACCCTGATGGATAAGTTGGTAGAAAGCATGCTGTCCATCTGTTCCAACTTCCCCCCAAGTTATTGGAGCTGTTTGATAATTTACAATATTACCATCTCTATCAACACTCTTACCATTACTTTCCATACTAGCCTGTTGAAGGTATGAAGGGAGATAGTACAGATATTGATCATACGGAAGAACAGCCTCTGTTTCACAATCAAAAAAGTTGTTATACCAAAATGAGATAAGAGCTAGAACAACGGGTATATTTTTGTTAAAATCCTCTCCTCTAAAATGTTTATCCATTCTATTACCACCATTTAAAACTCTGATAAAATTATCAAATCCTAAATAGCAGGAGATGGAAAGACCTATGGCAGACCATAGTGAATATCTTCCACCTACAAAATCCCAAAATTCAAATATATTTTCCTCACTAATACCAAAATTTTTTACACCTTCAACATTAGTGGATACAGCAACAAAATGTTTTGAAAGATCCTTCTTTTTAGCACCGGAGCTTAAAAACCATTCTCTTGCAGAAAATCCGTTTGTCATAGTTTCCTGTGTTGTAAAGGTTTTTGAAGATATAATAAAAAGGGTTGTTTCTCTGCTAAGCTTCTTCAAAGTTTCGGCAAGATCAGTTCCATCTACATTAGAAACAAAGTGAACATTAATATTTTCTCGTCTATAATGTTTGAGAGCTTCACAAACCATTTTAGGACCTAAGTTTGAGCCTCCTATACCTATGTTAACTATATCCTTTATCCTCTTTCCTGTATAACCTTTCCACTCTCCGTTACCAATGACAGTTGAAAACTTCTCCATTTTGGAAAGAACATTAAAAATTTCTTCCTTATAATCCTTCCCGTCTAAAATAAGTGGAGTATCTGAAAGATCTCTTAGTGCAACATGAAGAACGGCTCTCTTTTCAGTCTCGTTTATCTTTTCTCCATTGAACATCTCTTCTATAGATTCTTTTAACTTACACTCTTTGGCAAGATTAATAAGATTGTTGAAACTCTCCTCATCAATAATATTTTTTGAGAAATCAAGAAAAATCTCATTATCAAAATTTATGGAAAATCTGCTTCCTCTTTTAGGATCATTTTCAAAAAGTTTTTTCATGTGCTCATTACTAAGCCTTTCAAAATCTCTCTCCAAGCTCTCGCAATAATTGCTATCATTAAAAGAAACTCTATCCAACATAAACCATACCCTCCATAAATAATAATCAAATTATAAATTAAAGATGCCACTTGTTCAGAAAATATTAATCCATAACCTTTATTACTAATAGCTCCAATGGGTTAGAACCTGAATTTATCCATTCTCTGTTACAATTAGGATTAACACTTATTATATCCCCTTTAAAGAGGGAGGTTTTATTTCCATCAACAACTATCTCACCTCTTCCGTTTAACACATGAAAGATGACTTCAACATCCAATTTATGGGAAGCAATTAAACCATTTTTAGAGATAGAAAGATGAACAAATTGTAAATTTTTAATATCACCAATAAATTTACCTAAGCTATCATCACTCTCAAAAATTATCTTACTATCTGAAAACCTATGCAACATAAACTATCCTAATATTTTATAAAAAATCCAAAAGTAACTCTTAAATAGCTTTTTTGTAAAAACAAAATTTCAAAATTAATGAATAAAAGATAATTTTTTCAGAAGATACTAAACAAGCTAGTATCTCTTCCTTCTACCACCTTTTTTGATAATATTAGAGTTTCCATGCTTTTTACATATCTTTTCTCTATAATGTTTTTTATTGAAATATTCCGTATAGGTATCAGGGCAATAAGGAGCTGCTGTTTCATATGTATCTTTACAAACCTCAACCTCAATTACACCATCAGGTTTCTCAAACTTAAGATCCTTATCATAATCCAAATTTCTAAATACAGACCTCATAAAAGTACCCCATACCTCAAGAGCTGTATTGCTACCCGTAGCTTTTTTACCCAATTTGTAAGCATGGTCATCAAGACCAACCCAAACAACAACAGCAAGTTCTGGTGTAAATCCACAAAACCATGTATCGGTAGAGGAGTTTGTTGTTCCTGTTTTACCAGCAAGATCCATACGAAGACCAAACTTCCATCCAAGCCTTTTACCTGTACCATTTTCCACAACATCCTTCATCATATCCGTTATAATGAAACTTGTCTCTTCCGAAAGTGCCACTTTTTTTTCAGGAATATTCTCTACAATAGTATTTCCTGATCTGTCGACAATCTTTTCTATAGAGAAAGGCTTAATCATTGTTCCTTTATTGGCAATAGTTGCATAAGCAGTTACAATATCAATAGGTCTTAAAGCTCCTGAACCAAGTGCAATTGAAGGGTAAGGGTTTATATATCTTGTATTAATACCCAACCTTTTAGCATAACTTACTACCTCTCTGGGAGATACAAGTTCATTTATAACCCTTGCACTCACAGTATTCAAAGAGTGTCTTAAAGCATGCCTTAAACTCAGTTTTCCTCCAATATTATCTCTGTTAAAGTTTCCCGGAGACCATCTTTTACCATCATTGTCAATAAGCACAAGGGGTTGATTTAAAATTCTAGTAGCCGGAGAGTAACCGTTATCAATAGCTGAAAGATATAGAATCGGCTTAAATATTGAACCAGGTTGCCTAAATGCTTGGGTTGCTCTATTATACTTGGTTTTATTAAAATCACTTCCACCTACCATAGCCTTAATATGACCATTTCTAGGATCAACAGCTATTAGAGCAAATTCAGGTTTAAGTTTAGCTTCAGCTATAGAATCTATCATCAAGCTATCTGTCATCTTATACTCCCACCTCAATGAATCGTAGTGGGTTCTAACATATTTATGAAGTCCGTTTTTATCTTTTATAAAGTTTGCCTTTGTTCTCCTTGTAAGAAAATCAATGTTTGAATCAATAGCATCTTCTGCATATTGTTGCATTCTTGAATCTAGAGTAGTATATATTGTTAGGCCATCATTAAGATAATCAACACCATACTCCTCATTTATTTTATTAAGATCTTTTCTTACATTCTCTGTAAAGTATGGAGCTATTCCTAAACCCTCTTTTTCCCTTTCAACAAGCTCTATGGGTTCTCTTATGTACCTTACATAATCATCTTCACTTATATACCCTTCAACAAGCATATTATGAAGTACTAGATTTCTCCTTTTAAAAGCTCTTTCAGGTTTACGGTAGGGATTATAATGGGCAGGTGCTTTTAATTGGGCTACAAGCAGAGCACTCTCTAAAATATTTAGATCATAAGCACTTTTACCAAAAAAATATTTTGCACCACTTTGGATTCCATAAACACCGGGGCCAAAAGTACTCTGGGTAAAATACATCTCCAAAATTTCTTTTTTGGAGTACATTTTTTCCAAATCAATGGCAGTTAAAAGCTCTTTTATCTTTCTCTCAATACTGTGAGCAAAACCAATAGATCTATAAAGGTTTCTTGCCAATTGCTGAGTAATTGTTGAAGCTCCATGAGCTTTTCTTCCGGTTAACATTTTTGGAATATTAAGCATTGCCGCTCTGATAGTTGCAAGGGTATTAAACCCCCAATGATGATAAAACTCCCTATCTTCTGTTGAAATCAAAGCCTCAATGAGATGAGGAGGTAAAAGGTCTAGATCAACAGGATTTCTCTTTTCCTCAAAAAACTCCTTTATTTTAACATTATCTTCAGAATAAACCTTTGTGATAAGTCTAGGCTCATACTTTTCCAATTGATCAAAGGAGGGAAGATCTTTTTTAAGAGTTTCAAGATAGAAAAAAAGAACAACTGAAACTAACAAAGTCCCTAAGACTAAAACTATAACATATATTTTAAAAAGATTATTTAATCTTGATTTTGACATAAATTTTCCTTTTTGATATTGAGAGAAAGGTTAGAAAGTAATCTAGATCTTAATTTATCATCTATATTTTGGTGATCAAAGTAATCCAACTTAATGGTACCATTCTCAATAGTTATATAACTAAAATAAGTTATCCAATCTCCACTATTTATAAACCTGTTATCACCTATTTTAAGATCCATTGGTTTATGTATGTGTCCTAAAATAACACAATCACATCCCTCTTTAAATCTTCTTTTGGCAAAATCAATATACCCTGTATTGATCTTTCCGGTTATATTTCCTCTATATTTTCTACTATTTTTTGAAACATATTTTGCTATCTCTATTCCAAGATCAGCAGGAATAAAGGTTCTAAACATAAAGTTTGTTATTTTACTTCTCAAAATCTTTTTTAAAAATCTATAACCCTTATCATTTGTTGCAGCACCATCACCATGAGTTAAAAATATTTTTATACCGTTAGACTCAATAGTATAACTATCTCCAACATATTCAAACCCTATACTATTTTGAAGATAGCAACCGGGATTAAAATCATGGTTCCCCGGAATAAAAATAACCTTTACACCATTATCTTTTAATCTTCTCAACCTGTAGAGTATATGGAAATTGTATTTAGGAATCACATGATACCATTCATACCAAAAATCAAAAAAGTCACCCAAAAGGATGAGAGTATTCATCTCCTTTTCAAATTTATCAAGAAAAGAGAGAAATATATCCTGCTTTTTAATCTCAAATTTTGAGCTAAAGAGAGAAAAATGGGAGTCAGATACTATAAATATTTTATTTTTCATACCTCTCCTCAGAGATATACCAAGCTATAAAGATAAAGAGAACTATAGCTCCTGTATAGTATATATTACCGGAACTTTCCAACTCACCCATAATGCCCATCCAATGTTGGTCACTATTTTTAGCCATAAATACAGATACACCGTTATTTATGAAATGTAAAATCATGGCAGGAAAGATTGAACCTGATTTTAAAGTGATATATGTGATGATTACACCAAGTAGAGAGGTTTCAACTATTGTAAAAGTTTGCATATGCATAAAACCAAAGAAAACTCCAACAATCAAACTTGTTACAATATCACTTCTCTTACTATTTCTCATAAGATCGGTTATTGTACCCCTAAATACGAGCTCTTCAAAGATTGCAGGAACTACAGCTATTAAAGCTATAGCTTCCAACATGCTAAATTTTCCGAAAAGCTTTATCATAGCTTCACTGCTTCCCATGTCAGGAATTGGGAAAAGATAGGAGAAAGCAATACTAACAATAGAGATTGCAAATCTTCCAAACAATCCAAAAAAGATAGCAATAATTAAATACTTTATCTTAAAACTATTAAATTTTAACGGTTTTATATATGAACCCATACCTATTTTAGCTAAGAATAGAGCAGGTAAACCAAGAAGAAAAATTTGAGAAATTATCAATCCAGAAACAATATCTTTTGACTGAAGAAACGATCCAAGAACCATATAAATTACAAAAATGAACAGATAAGAAATTATTGCAAATGAAGTTTTATCTTCTGAAGATCGCATACTCTCAAAATTAATATCACTATCAAGTACATTTTCACTACCTAAATATTTAATGGTAGATCTCAGCATAAAAATAGAGTAACCAACAGATACAATAGTTACCGCTAAAAATTGAAAGATAGTTACACTATCCATAATTATAGCTTTTATAAGTGCCGTTCCATTCAAAATAGGTATCAGTAAAATACCTTTTTCAAGATTAATCCCTGAAGATGTTCCGGCAAAACTTAAAAGAGCAACAATAACCATTAAAGGTGTAACTATAACCTGTCCTGTTGATGATGATTTTATTCTGGCAGAAACAATAGTAACTAATGAAGCCATAAATATAGATATGATAAATGTTGCCAAAGCAAGTAAAATAGTTTGATTAAAACTTAAAGAGATATCTATAGAGCCAAAACTTAATGAACTATAAATGTAGAAAGATGTTAACTCTAATACTGAAACAACCATACCTGAAAGAATTATTAGAAAAAGTTTTCCGTAGATTACACTCTTTCTTTCAATACCTGATGTAAGAAGAGTTTCCAAGGTTTTATTATCCCTCTCCCCAACTATAGCGTAGGAAGCTATAAAATATGTTCCAAAAAAAAGTATTAAAACTATTGAAAGAGGTATGGAAGTTGAACTGTTATTTCTATTTGTCTTTTCCCTAGATGCAAGATTTTCAGATTCTATTTTTCGTCTTTCAGTAAAATCATTTACATCCAATGATTTAAAGAAAAGGCTTGTTTCTTTCTCCTGAAATTTTCTCATTTTACCTATAAATGTTCTTGCTAAGATATTCATCTTCTCTTTTTTTGAGGAGTATTTTATCTCCAAAAGATCCTTTCCTGTAGAATCCTTTTTGATATTTAAAAATACGGGATACTCCAGTAAAAGTGAGTCCGAGAAAAGATCAAGCTCAATATTTTTGAAGGTTAAAGTTGAATCTGTAAGATTATCAACTACCCTTTTTCCATAACCTTTATTTTCATTGCAATTATAGAGTACTGTTATATTTTCACTTTTCAACTTCTCTATTCTGGATTTAGTGAAAAGGCTAAAACCTCCGTTTATTACAGGAAATAGAATAACAGGAAGTATGAAAGTAAAAAAGAGAGTTTTCTTATCTCTTATCAGCTGCTTAAATTCATAAAGAAATATATTTTTCATAAAACTATTACCATAAATTTATTATACCGCTCTGAATATACTAAACCTAAGATAAAAACTAAAGATTAAAATAAAGTTTCACTCTTAAAATTTATGATAAATCATTAGGATCTACCTAAAAAGTCATAAGAGAATAAGTTACGGCAAAGCAGATTTAAGGAGTGGAACCTATGAGATTAAACAAGCATCAATAAATCCATTTTAACTCCTAACATAAAAGAGGAAGGGAAGCTAAGTTGAAAAATTATAACCTTATTACATTACATAAACTAAATCGTTTTTATATAATAACCCCTAAAATCTTGCACTTTATTTAAAGAACATATGAACAACTTATTAAATAGCTTCCTCTTAACCTTTTTAGCAGATCCTGAGTAATAGCCTAATAACTCTCTATTTCATATCTACAACAAATCTAAATCCATTAGCATCATATCCATTTCCCGGACTTCCACCTTCTCGATAAGCATTACGACAAGTTTGAGCATAAGAGTTCCAGCCACCACCACGCATAATACGGAAATAACCGGTACTGGGACCTTGTGGATCATTTGCAGGGCTATTACTATAGTAATCAGCACTAAACCAATCACTACACCACTCCCAAACATTTCCACTCATATCATAGAGTCCATAACCATTTGGCGGAAAAGTTCCCACCTCTATAGCTTCATAAATATCTTGATAAGTCCCTTCTGTCGGATTTACGTCATAATCATAAAAGTAAGGATCAGCAGAATAACAAGCTTGTTCATCTCCATTAGTCTCATGGGATATGGTTTCTCCTCTAGGAAACCTTTTATCTTCAAGACCACCACGAGCGGCATACTCCCACTCAGCTTCAGTTGGTAGTCTTCCACCTTTCCATTCACAATAAGCATTAGCACCATACCAAGTTACCCAAACAACCGGATGATTTTCAAAATTGGACTCTACTACATAAGATCCGTTCTCTTCCTCTATTCTGGATCCGGCATACTCTAAAAAAATCCAAGTTACAGTTTCTCCACCATACTCTCCTTGAGTTGTCCCCATTGCATTCAAAAATTCACAATATTGAGTATTTGTTATTTCATATTTACTCATTTGGAAAGAGCTGATACTCACTTCGTGAAGAGGAAGCTCATAACTATTGCCTTCCCCCTTACTATCGCCCATTACAAAAGACCCTTGAGGTATTACAACCATCTCTATAGAGGACCCTCCATCAACTACAACAACCCCTTTGGTTTTAGAACCTATTAAACCACCTGTATCTTTAACTTCAAGATTAACAGTATAGGTACCTGTTGAGCTGTATTGATGAGTCGCTGTTTTTTCTAAACTCCAATCTGTATCAAAATTACCGTCATTATCAAAATCAAAGCGAACCATCAAATCATCAATATCATCCTCTTCATCGCTGGAGAGAGAAGAATCAAAAACAAAAGTGGTATCTACTGTTCCTAAGCTTGGAGAGATTGTAAAATCTGCTAACGGAGAGTTG
>PDON01000064.1 GCA_002742935.1 Candidatus Cloacimonadota bacterium
TTTTATCATTTTGGAAATAGGGTTTATTTTTGGTTAAAACATAATATAATGATATTATGGCTCTATTTCCAATTCTTTTTCATGAAATATGCGGGTTAGTATTAATATTAAAAATATTTTTTAAATAAACTTTTAGTTGTGTTGTTTGTGTATTTGTTTTTTATTATTGTATATAGGATTTTTGTTAGTTGTGTTTTGTCCTTTTGCCTGTTAACTGTTTATTGCTTATATATTTTTTCCTCTTGACTATTTCATTTATATTATTTAGCTTTGAGATTATCTTAAAGAAAAACGATCTTATTATAACAGTTAGTTTCTAGAACAGTTTTATATATTTTATTTTAATTGTAAACAAATTGGTATAGATTGAAGTAGTAAATTACTTTGGAGTGATGAAGTGCAAAAATTGTTAACAGCAGAAGAGATGCGTGTTGTTGAAGAAAACACTATAAATAACTTTGGTATAGACTCTTTGGTTCTTATGAAAAATGCAGCTACTAAAATTGCAGAGACAATCATAAGCAATGAAGATGACCTTAAATCTAAGGTTGTAACTTTTATATGTGGTCCCGGAAATAATGGTGGGGACGGAGTTTTTGCTGCCGAAATTTTGGCTAAAAAGGGTTACAATGTAAAATGTTATGTAATAGCTAAAAAGAGTCAGATTAAGGGTAATATAAAGAAATGCCTTGAAAGATTATCTAAATCTATTGATACAGTAATAGTAGATAGTAATTTTTCATATGATGACATTAATGATTCTGATATTCTTGTAGACTCTATTTTTGGGATAGGATTTAACTCAAATCCTGAAGATGGTTATTACGATGCAATTCACTATATAAATAATTGTAAAAAAACAGTTTATTCGGTAGATATACCTTCAGGAATTCATGGATCAACTGGTTTTATGGAGGATATTGCCGTAAATGCTGACTATACAATTACTATACAGTTTCCTAAATTAGGGCTCTACTTAAATGATGGATACACATATAGTGGAGAGGTATTTATAGTTGATATTGGAATACCTAAAGGTGCTGATGAAGTTGTAGAAAGCAAAATTTTTCTAACAGAAGAGTCTGATGTTAAAAATATTTTAAGAAAGAGGGAACTTACTTCAGATAAGAAAGATTTTGGAAAAGTTTTTAACTTTGCAGGCTCTTTGGCAACACCGGGAGCGGCTGTTCTTTCATCTATCTCTTGCCTGAGGACAGGGATAGGTATGCTTAAGCTTGGAATTCCTATGAATATTTCGGCTTCAATATCCTCAGTTTACCCTGAAATTATGACTATTCCTCTTCCTTATACACAGCCGGGATATACTTCCCTAAATGCTGAAAAGGATATAGTAAAAGGGTTCAACTGGGCAGATGCTATTTTGGTTGGTCCTGGCCTATCTGTTTCTCCCGAAACAAAAAGGGTAACAAAAAAACTTCTATCTAAATATATTGAAAAACCTATGGTTATAGATGCAGACGGTTTGAATATACTTTCAGAGAATTTAGATCTTTTGGATAAACTGGGTGAAAATACTGTTCTAACTCCACATGATGGAGAAATGTCAAGAATATCAAATACCTCAAAGGAGTTTCTTTCTTTAGATAGACTTAGTATCTGTATAGAGAAGGCTAAATCTTGGAATACAAATATTGTTTTAAAGGGAACACCTACTATCATTTCAAATGAGAATGGTGAGGTAATGATCCATGTAAATAAAAATCCGGGACTTGCGGTTGGAGGTTCAGGAGATGTTTTAGCCGGAATTCTTGTTAGTCTTATGGGTCAGAAATATAGTATTAAGGAATCTATTTTACTTGCCCTATATATCCAAAAAATTTCAGGGGAAAAGGCTAAAGAAGAGAAGGGAGAATACTCTGTTCTTCCTACAGATCAGATATCTGAAATTCCTTATGCTATTAAAAAAATTAGAGAGATGTAATTTGAAAGTATACTCTCCCGAAAATTATATAATGATCGGGAGAGCACTAAAACTATTCCTCTTCACTATCAAAGAGTATTTTTTCTGTATCCAACAATAGTTTTATACCACTATTTGTTTTTCCTAAGCCATTTATAAATCTACCCGCCTTACTCTTTACGATTTTTGGAGGTGGTAGAATCATTTTTTGAGGAATACTTATAACCTCGTTAACATCGTCAACTATTAAGCCAACGGAAAATTCTTTGTTTTGAACAATAATAATACATGTTCTATCATTATACTCTTTTTCTTTAATATTGAAACGAATTCTTATATCTATGACAGGGTAAACTTTACCTCTTAAATTTATTACCCCCTTTATATATTCAGGTAAGTTTGGAAGAGGGGTTATAGTAACTATACCCACAATTTCTAAAATTGATTTAACTTCCAGAGCATATTCTTCATTATCAATTCTTATTGTCAAATATTTATCGTCATCCAACATATTTGATGAGTTAAGAACAACTTCTGAAACAACATTGGTATCTGAACTCATATTCCCTCCTTAAATAGCTACTGATCTATCAGATGTGATATCTGCTAACTTGATTACTTCCCTTATATCTACTATAGGGCTTATTCTACCATCACCAAGTATGGTACATCCCGATACCCCTTGAACATATTTTATGTACTCCGGTAAACTTTTCATTACAGCTTGTTGCTGACCTATTATAGAATCAACAAATAAACAGTAAAAATCTTTATTGTGTTCAACTGTAATTAATACCCCTTCAGTAAGCTCTGTAATGTTTGGCTCCACTTTTAATACTTCGTGAAGTCTTATAACAGGTATAACCTCTTCTCTCACTTTTATAACTTCTTGACCGTCTAGAGTTACTGTAATATTTTCCTTTACCGGACTAAACAGTTCTCTTATAGAGAGTAATGGGATAGTGTATTTTGAGTTTCCTATATTTACAAGCATACCTTCAATGATAGCCATTGTAAGAGGTATCCTTAATGTAATTGTAGTTCCTTCATTAAGTTCACTGAAAACATCAATTGTACCCTTTATCTCCTCAATATTTCTTTTTACAACATCCATACCTACGCCACGACCTGAAACTTCACTTACTTTATCTGCTGTAGAAAATCCCGGTTGGAAAACAAGCTTATAAATATCTTCGTCTCTTAGATTAGGTATCTCACTTTCCGTAACTATACCTTTCTCGATTCCTTTTTTTAATATTTTATCTTTGTTCATTCCTGCACCGTCATCTTTTATAATGATCAGTATCTCTCCACCCTCATTTTTAGCTTCTATCTCCAGAGTTCCTACAGAATCCTTTCCATTTGCCAATCTAATTTGAGGTGTTTCAATTCCATGATCTAAAGAGTTTCTGACAATGTGAACTAATGGATCCGAAATTTTATCCACAATATTTTTATCTATCTCAGTCTCTTCACCACGAATAATCAAATTTACTTTTTTACCCATTTTTGATGATATGTCGTGAACAAGTCTATTCATTTTTCTGAAAGTTCCCGCAATCTGGATCATTCTAAGAGTCATAGATACATTCTGGATTTCTGAAATAATTCTCTCAAGATTATATGCTGCCTTTTGAAAACTTTTACTTCTTTTAATATGTTTTAGATCAGGGTTGTCAACTAACATTACCTGAGCTGTAACCAGCTCTCCAACCCAATCAACAAGCATACCAACCTTGTCTAAATCAACTTTAATGTATTGTTTTCTCTTAATATCATCTGCTTTTCTTGATGTATTATTTTTTGCACTATTTATGTCTGAGATATTTTTATTTATCTCTTCAATCTTATCTTGAGGCTTTATTTCTTCACCAAGGCTCTCTTTTTCAATTTTTTTAATATCTTTTTCTTCATTAGTTATCTCAGATACCTCTTCAAGATGATTTTCTTCATCTGTATCAGGGGCTTTTTCTATTGAAATATCTTTTATAATATCTGAAAGGTAGTTTATCATGGGTTCACAACCCGGTACTACTCCATCTTTTCCGTTGCTTATATCTGTCAAAGTCTCTTTAATAACATCAACAATACTTAATAGAACTCCAATTACATCTTTATTTAGTTTTAATAAGCCACTCTTTGCATTGTCAAGGAAGGTTTCTGATTTATGGCTTAGCTTCTCAAGATCGGAGTAACCCATTAATCCGGAATTACCTTTAAATGTGTGAAGAGATCTGAAACTTTGATGTATTTTTTCTGCATTTAGAGGATCTTTCTCAAGAACCATTAATGATTGCTCAAGATCTTCTATTATGTCAAAACCTTCAGATATAAACTCTGCTTTTGTTTCATCTGTAATCACCTTATTTTTATCTGAAGATGATTTTTTAGAAGCAGACACTTCCTCTTTATTTTCAGATGTCGGTTTATCTTCATTGTTTTCTGACTCTTGGGAGTTTCTCTTAAACTTTTCCATTAGCTTGTTTGCTTCATCCTCATATCCTCTATCTGTCATATTTTCGGATATGTGTGAGAATAATTTTCTCAAAAAGTCTGCACCTTCTAAAAAAAGATCGGTATGTTCAGATTTTAACTCTAACTTACCTTTTCTTATTCTATCAAGTAAAGTTTCAGCTTCATGGGTAACATCTTTTAGATTGTTTAGATTAAAAAAACCCGAAGTACCCTTTATTGTGTGAAATAATCTAAATACAGAATCTAATGTATCCATATCTATATCACCATTCATCTCAACACTCTGTTGAAGTTCCAATAATTGAACCTCAACATCGTCAATCATCTCATTACCTTCGGAGATAAAGTCATCTAACATATCTTTATCTTCTATTAGCATATCTTGATTATCAATCATAAGGGCTCCCAATTCTTTCATAAAAACCATACACGCAAAAAAAAATCATATATGCAAAAAACCATATATGCAGCTTATTAAAAATACAACAATAATATGGTAATACAATAGTTATTTTTTATATTGACCTAAATTAATTTGAGATTCTTCTCTAAAATTGTTTAATTTTAATCTCTTTTTAAACAAAAAATAAATTAGGAAGTTGTTAACTACCTAAGAGATAAAGTAAAAATAAAAGGTTATTTAGTTAAAGTTTAATTTTAAGTGTAATCAAGAAATTTTTTAGGTTGATTAGTTTGTCAACTTTTAATTTGACTAGTAGAAATAATATTACTACTTTTTATATTGTTGTATAGTAGATATTATTGTGGAGTTCTTATGTTCAAAAGATATGCTATCTTCCTTTTCATTTTAATCTTTTCATGTGGAAATGATTACTATGATACAAATGTAACAATAACTCAAGATGCTGCCGATGGTTTAGATCTTAAAGCTGTAATGGCTCTTGTTCAAAAGGTTAAAAGTTCTGAAGAGCTTGAAAAGAGATTAAATACTCCCGGAAGTATCAATAATCTTGATCTTAATGAAGACGGTAATGTTGATTATATTAAGGTCTCAGAATATGGAGGAAGTGGAGAGTATGGCTTTTCTCTAACTACAGAACCTGTAAAGGGCGAAGTTCAAGAGATTGCAACTATAGAGATAACTAAAGATGGTGATAGAGCAAATGTAAATGCCAGAGGTAATTCTCAAATTTACGGAAATAATTACTACTATCACGATAATAGTCATTTTTGGAGAAATATGTTCCTTTTTAGCTATTTTACCAATGGTTTTGGAATGTACAGATCTCCGTACTACTACGGACATTATCCAAGGTACTACAGAAGTTATACTACTGTTCCTTCTAGAAGTTACAAGAATAGAGCAAAATCTTCATATGGAAACTCATCATTTAAAAGAGGAAGTAATGGTAAATCTTCTATATCCTCCAAAAACCCAAATAGGGGTAAAACAGCTTCAAAAGGGATTAAACAAACATTAAAAAATCCTACAAGAACTCAAAAATCATTTCAGAAGAGGAATCCTTCAAAAAGAGCAAGATCGGGAGGTTTTGGAAGGTCAAAGAGATCAGGTTCTGTTAGAGGTTCTTCATCATCAAGGAGTAGAAGTTCATTTGGTGGCGGTAAATAGTGATTTGTTATGATTTATTATATAGGGCTAAAAGTTTATAGTTCTAGGGAAAATCTAAGTAGAGATATAAATAGAATGGAGTAATTTATGGATATTATGGAGAACCTTTTAAGTACTGAAGATCTATATTTATTGAATCATTGGCAACCTTTTTTGTATTTGGCACTTACACTCATATTTTTCTGGGTGGGTAAGATTGTTTATGATATTCTTACTCCTTACAAGATAAATAAGGAACTTACAGAAAATGATAATAAAGCTTTTGCCGTATCATTTTCGGGGTATCTTTTTGCTTTAGGTATTATTGTATGGGGTGTTATTGATAGTCCTTCAATATCTCTCGTAACTGATACTATTGAGATCTCATTTTGGAGTGTAGTAGGTATTGTTTTACTCAATGTAAATAGGGTTATTAATAATAAATTTCTTCTTAGATACTTTGATAATGTAAAAGAGATTATTGATGATAAAAATGTTGGTACCGGAGCTGTTGAGTTTGGTAGCTATATGGGTACTGCTTTTATTATCCACTCTCTTGTAACAGGAGTTTCTGAAGGTTGGGAAAATGATCTTATATCAACGGCAATATTTTTCGCAGTTGGTCAGATTCTTTTTATTCTTTTCTCTTTTGTATATCAAAAATTTACATCTTTTGATATACATAAGGAGATTGAAAAAGATAATATTGCAGCGGGTGTTTCATTTGGAGCAACTCTTCTTTCTGTAGGTTATCTAATATCGGAAGCTATAGCCAAATCAGATTCTCTTCTTTTTTTATTAGTTTGGTTTATTGGAGGTTCTATTCTTCTTATTATTACAAGAAAGATTACCGATTATCTCTTGTTTCCTAAAAATAGTATTGATAAAGAGATTGAAGAGGATGCTAATTGGGGAGTGTCGATTATTGAAGGAACTATCTCATTTATAGTTGTTCTTATACTAAATTCAATGTTTTAGACTATATATAATATTGTATTGAATACTCTAAAGGGAGCTCAATTGAAAAGTTCCCTTTTTTATTTTAGAGGTATAGTTTTATACATACTCGGCTGAGATCTTTTGAAAGTAAATCCCAGTTAATATAAATTTTTTCAAAAACCTTTTTCTTGTATTGAAAACTATAAAATATTATATTCGTAGATTAAGTTTATGTTTATTCTAGCATAGATAAAAATTTATTTCGTGGCAATTTAACCGGAGGAAAAAATGGGTTATCCATTTAATGAAATTGAGAAAAAGTGGCAAAAATATTGGGAAGATGAAAATATAAATAGTGCCGATATGAGTAAAACAGAGAATAAATATTTTACATTTTGTATGTTCCCTTATCCGTCAGGAGATAGACTGCATCTCGGTCACTGGTTCCAATACAGTTGCCCCGATGCACATGCAAGATACATGAGGATGAAAGGTTTAAATGTATTTCAGCCTATCGGCTATGATTCATTTGGTTTACCTGCTGAAAATCACGCTCTAAAAACAGGTATTCATCCTAAAATCTCTACAAGTAAAAATATAGATATATTTACAGAACAGTACAAAGGTATTGGAGGAATGTTTAATTGGGATTCTATGCTTGCCACAAGCGATCCTGAATACTATAAATGGACTCAATGGATCTTTATTAAGCTTTATGAAAAAGGTTTAGCATATCAGAAAGAAGCTCCTGCAAACTGGTGTCCCGAATGTTCAACTGTTGTCGCAAATGCAGAAGTTTTGGCAGATGGTTCTCACGAAAGATGTGGTTCTACGATAGAGAAAAAACCTATTAAGGGTTGGTTCTTTAAGATAACCGACTATTGTGAAAGATTATTGGAAGGTCTTGAAACTGTTGATTTTCCTGAAAAAACAAAAACTATGCAGAGGAATTGGATTGGTAAATCTGAGGGGGCTTCTGTAAAGTTTATGGTTGATGGTACAGATAAAAGTTTTGAAGTTTTTACAACAAGACCGGATACTCTCTACGGAGTAACCTATTGTACTCTTGCTCCTGAGCTAAGTTTTGTTGACGAAATTACTACAGAGGATAATAAAGAAGCTGTAAAAAAATATAGAGAAGATATAAAATCCCTTTCAGATATCGACAGACAGAGTACTGTTAGAGAGAAGACAGGTGTTTTCACGGGATCTTATGCAATAAATCCTGTAAATGGCGAAAGAGTACCTATCTGGATCTCCGATTATGTTCTTTCAACATATGGAACAGGTTGTGTTATGGCAGTTCCTGCTCACGATCAGAGAGATTTTGAGTTTGCAAAAAAGTTTAATCTTCCAATGAAGGTTGTTATTACTCCAAAGGATATAGAGCTTAAAGCTGAAGAGATGGAAGAGGCTTACTCTGAACCGGGGGTTATGATTAACTCCGGGGAGTTTGACGGTCAGAAATCCAAGAAGGGTATAAAATCTGTTATCTATAAACTTGAAAAAGAGGGAAACGGTAAGGGAACCATTAACTATAAGCTTAGAGATTGGTCTGTTTCAAGACAGAGATATTGGGGAGTGCCTATCCCTTTTATTCATTGTGATGATTGTGGTATTGTTCCTGTTCCTGAAAAAGATCTTCCTGTTACCCTTCCTGAAGGTGATCATATCGATTACAGACCAAAGGGTAAAGCACCTCTTTCACTTATAGATTCCTATATGAATACAAGCTGTCCAAAGTGTGGAAAAGCCGCTAAAAGAGATCCTGAAACTATGGACACATTTGTAGATTCTTCATGGTATTTCCTAAGATATGTAAACCCTAAATTGGATGATAAACCTTTTGATAGTAACGAGGTAAATAGTTGGCTCCCTGCTGATCTCTACATTGGTGGTGCTGAACATACAAACGGACACTTAATATACTCAAGATTTGTAACAAAAGTTTTATACGATATGGGATATATAAACTTTGAAGAACCATATAAAAAACTTGTACATCAAGGTATGATTACAAGAAATGGTTCAAAGATGAGTAAGAGTAAAGGAAATGCTGTTTCTCCCGACTATTTTGTAGGAAAATATGGAACTGATGTGTTTAGACTATATGTTATGTTTATGACAAATTTTAGAGAAGGTGGAGATTGGTCAGATGAGGGTATTACCGGTCTTGATAGATTTGTAAATAGAATCTGGAGACAATTTGTTGAAACAGAGTATGAGAATAGTGGAAATATGGTAATAGATCAAGATCTTAATTACTCTCTTCATAACACTATAAAGGAGGTTAGATCCAACTTAGAGGATTTATACTTTAATACTGCTATTTCCAGAATGATGGAGCTTTTTAATGAACTATCATCCTATACTAAAGACAGTAAAAGGTTTAATCCGGACTTCTACAACTTTGTTAAGGAGAAGTTTATACTGCTTTTAGCTCCTCTAGCTCCACATGTAAGTGAAGAGCTTTGGGAAAGATTAGGAAATAAACCTTCAATATTTAATCAAACAATGCCGGATTATGATGAAAAAGCTTTGGTTAAATCTACTCAGGTGGTGGTTGTTCAGGTTAATGGCAAGGTAAGAGCTAACATTGAAACCTCAATTGAGGCTACGGATGATGAGATTAAGGATTTGGCTCTTAATGATACTAATGTCAAAAAGTTCTCTGAAGGTAAGACCATTGTCAAAACTATTTTGATAAATAGAAAAGGTGGTAAAATGGTCAACCTTGTTGTTAAGTAGAACTCTCTAGAGAGTTTTATTTAATTTGTCTAATAAGTTAGCTGCAAACTTATTAGGAAATGATGCAAGACTTTTAACCTATAGGAAATTAATAATGTAAGAGAGAATGTAGAGAGAGGTTGTATCCTCTCTCTACATTAGTCTTCTGTAACTTTATAGTTTTTATGTTTTTAAAAGAAAATCCTAGATATAGAAATTGCTTAGAAAATGGATTATAGGAAGAAATAATCCTTTAAAGAATATTCATTTCTTCGGTATTTATTTTATGAAATAGTATATTTAATAGATCCTAAAATCTATGGAGAAAAAATGGTAGAAAAGAGTTTAAAACTTATAGCAGATGTTGATCAAATAAAGAGTAATATATCAAAAGTTTATAATAAAATATCTTCTCAAAATATAGGTTTTAGACCACATTTTAAAACTCATCAAAGTAGAATGATGGGCAAGTTTTTTAAAGATTTTGATATAGATAAAATAACAGTTTCTTCCATACCTATGGCAGAATATTTTTCAGATCAGTTTAAGGATATAACCATAGCTTTTCCTTTAGATATTAATGAAATAGAGAAATTAAACAGTATAGATAGAACTGTTACCCTAAATCTTTTAATTGTTGATCCTTTGCAGATAGAGTTCTTAAAAACTATTAAAAGGGATATAAATATATTTATAGAGATTGATTGCGGTTATGGAAGGTCCGGAGTTATTGCCAAAAATTTTGATATGATTGAAAAACTTATAAATGGTATAGAGGGTATACAAAATTTATACTTTAAAGGTTTTCTAACCCATTCAGGTAACAGCTATGGAGCAAAATCAAAATTTGAGATAGAGAGTATCTATTATCATGACTTAGAACTTATGAAAAGTTTAAAGGAAAGGTTTAAAAGTTCTAAACCAATAATCTCAATGGGGGATACTCCTTCTACTTCTATTGTTAAGGATTTTGGCGAAGTAGATGAGCTTAGACCGGGGAATTTCATATTTTACGATTTCATGCAAGTAGAACTTGGAGCTACAAAATATTCTAACATTGGAGTGTATTTAAAATCTTCAGTTGTTCAAACTAAAAAAGATAGCTTTGTTATATCAGCAGGAGCCGTAGATCTTTCAAAAGAGTTTATAATATCCAGTAATAAAATATCATACGGCAAAATATTTGACAGTAATGATAGAGAAAAAATTGTTGGAAATATTTATTCTCTTTCACAGGAGCATGGATTGGTTGAAGTTGTTGATAAGAACTGGTTTAAAGGTATAAAGATTGGTGATTTTGTTAATATCTATCCTATTCACTCCTGTTTAACTGCGGACTGTTTAGGAAAGTACTATGGAAGTGATGAAAAGATCTATGACCATTTTAAATTAAAAGGCTAGATAATATCTTATGAAAAAATCAACATTATACTATTTAATAATTTCCAGAGATATTTTCTAAGTAAAATATAAGTGTTTTATAATGATATCCACCAAAAACTATACAGTCAATATGGTAAAAAGAGTTCATAAAGCTAAAGATTTAGCTTAACTATCTCTTTGTTATCTTCATTGAAAGTGGGATACATTTATCCATCAAGAGTTCTGCTTATTTGGATTCGTTTTACTGTAACTTCTAAAGTTTTTTATCCTTCTAAAAGTAGACACTATTTATAAGATAGTGTAATTTTTGCAATATTTATCATATTTATATACCAATGTTGTAGTTAATCTTATAGTATACGGAAAACTAATTAATAGAGGAGTATTTTATGAAGTACCTGTTTACCCTAGCAGTTTTGCTATCTTTTACTTTTGTTTATTCGGTATCTTATGATTCAAAGGAATTAAAAAAAGTAAAAAAAGTTGAGAAAGTTGAGAAAGTAAAAAAAGTTGAGAAAAAAATTGATCTTAGACTTTGTGGAAATTGTGGAGAGGTTAAAGGTAGTGAAAATTGCTGTAAGCCAAATATGAAGGAATGCAGTAATTGTGGACTACATAAAGGATCTCCTGGATGTTGTAAGATGGAAAAAGGAAAAGATCTCAAGCTTTGTATTAAGTGTGGCGAGGTTAAAGGAAGTAAAAAATGTTGTGATCCTAAAATTAAAAAGTGTTCTAAGTGTGGATTACATAAAGGATCTCCGGCTTGTTGTGTAAAACATAAGCATAGAGATTATAAGAAGAAGATTAAAAAAGATCCTGCTTCTTGTAAAGTAAAGAGTAGTTGTAATTAGAAAAGGTTCAGGGCTCGCCGGAGAGAAGCAATTTTTAAGACAATATGAGGGTGGAAATTTCCACCCTTTTTTATTGTATTATTATTTGGTTTTGCTTTCTTAAAAGATTAATATTTAAGATATGGTTAAGTTATTTTTTTGTTGATAATGATAAAAAGTTATACAATTAATGTAGCTCCTACTGAAAAAAGGATAGAAAATTATTAATAATCCTAAGTAAGTTAACACAAGATTTATGATGAGATCATTATAAACGGGCTCATTCATATATCTCATTTTCTATTATCGGTAGTATCTTTTCTGACCATTTTTTGTAACCCATTCCGTTCAAATGAACACCATCATCATTACAGTATTCGTTGCGTAATTTACCATTATTTGAAAATACTTTATTCAGTTCTATATATTGTATACTATTTTTTTCACACATATTTCTAATTTTCTCATTAACAATTTTTACACTCTTATTATTTTTTTCCCATGAATCAAATTTTTCAGAAAGATATAATATTGAAAAAATAAAGGGCTTTATATTATGTTCTTTTAGCTCCTTAACAATTTTATATAGGTTATCTACAATATTTTCAGGGGTTACTCCTTTTCCAATATCATTTATTCCTCTCCCATTATAAAGCATATCTTTGGTTCTGCTTTATAAATATATTCCATTCTTGATAAGAATCCTTCAGTTGTATCACTACCAATACCTCTGTTTATTATATCATTTCTGTTTAGAAGTTCATTCCAATTAACTCCATATGTAATGGAGTTCCCAAGCATAACTATATTGCCTTTTTTATTGTACTGTTTATAAAGGTCTATCTCTTTGGTATATTCACAATTTTTTTGATATTCTTTTCTCATATCAAATTGATTATAAAACCTTTTATATACTCTTAAGGGATAATCTTCTCTAATTATTATAAAAACAAGTATAAATAATAATATAATATTTGAGACTATAAGAAACCTTTTTCCAGCCTTTACCTTAATTCTATCAAACATAAGAAACCTTTTCTATTTAGTAATTATAACTAAAACATATCTATTTGATATGATATATATCTAATGAAATATTTTTTTATTTGAAATACTCTATAATCGGAAAAGACCAATTATAGAGTATTTTTATATTCATTAATCAAAAGATTATAAGTAGTTTCTATTCAATTAAATAACTTCAAAAATAATATTTTGATGAAAGTCTCAAAAAGATTACTAACGAGAATTAAAAATAGTTATAGTCGAATTTTTTTTCATTACTCCCTTTAAATATATTTATTTATAATCTTTATTTGATATCTCTTTCCCTAGTTTATACTCTGTTTCCTGTATAAGTTTTCCTGCTAAATCATATCGCTTCCAAGTTCCATCTTTTTCGTCATTTTTATAATTACCTTCCCAGTTTACTCTGTTTGCTTCATTGTAGCTTTTATATAAACCATTCAGAACATCATCTTTATAAGTTCTTTCGGCAACTAAACGACCATCCTCTTCATAGAAAGTTTTCCAAATGCCTGTTTTAAAATCATCTTTGTAATTTCCCTCTTCCAGTTTAATACCTTTTTCACTGTATTTTTCAAAAAGACCATTTTTTTTGCCATGAGAAAAATTTAGAACTTCTTTTTTATTTCCATTTTTGTAGAAAACAACTACTTGTTCTATTTGATCTTTACTAAATGTTTCTTCACTCAGTAAAATTCCATCTTGATTATATCTCTTCTGTTTCCCATCCAGTTTGAAGTCTTTAAAGGTTTTATCAATTGACAACTTACCGTTAGGATAGTAACCTTTATGTCTGTAAGTTCCCTCATTCTCATATTCTCTTTCCCAATCTATTTTCCCATCTGAATGTCTTTGCTCGGAATGCCCAAAATGTACGCCCTCTTTATAGTTTTCGGTAACATAGATTACAGCATTATTGGTAGTTTTACCTTTTTTCCACCATTTCCCTTCTGCTTTACCATGTTTGTAGAACTCACGAGCTTTAACCTCTCCTTTATCATCAAAGTATTCCCATTTCCCTTCCTGTTTCCCATCTACAAATTCACCTTCTGTACTCACTTTTCCATTTTGATGAAAACGTTTATAGTTTCCGTGTGTTTTACCATTTTTAAAAGATTTTTCACACAGCTTATGCTCTTTGTAGTCGTAATCTGTTTGGTTTCCAACTTTCTTTCCACCTTTAAAATGAACATCTATAAAATTACCTCGACTATCTGCAATTTTATAATGACCGTCTAAAAGATTATTTGAATTATCTTTATACAAAATATCAGTACCAAACCTTTGCTCCTTAATCTCATTTTCCATTACCAAGTTTTGTGCAAAAATTTGTGATGCTATCAATAAACATCCGGCTATCAAGATTGCGATTCTTTTCATAAATCCTTCCTTTTCTATTTGATATTAAAAGCTGTAAAAAAGAAATATAATCACTCTTATCTTTATAACAACTATTTAAACTTTCCGTTATTTAAGAAGATTCTTAACTATTTTTTTAGTTCTAAATCTAAATATCTACTACTTCCAATAGTTATGTAATATAGGGGATATAATAATATAACTCCTGCTACTGCCAAAAAAAGAATAACTTTAGTAAACATAAAGAGCATTACAAAAAGCATAAAAACACCTTTTATTAGATCCTCATATTTAAAACTATTTAGATTTAGAGTTACTACTTCATCATCTTCAAGGTCAACTTTTATTTTCTTGCTTCCACACCAAGCAGATTTTGCATAAACTTCATGTTTGCCTTTCTCCAACTCATACTCTTTTGTCTCTTTCTTTATTTCTCCAAGAGCTTTTTCATCAATATAAACCTTTGCAGGTTTATTGCTTACTATCTTAATTTTTCCCATTTTGCTCTCTTTTGTAATATCTTCCATTTTATCCTCCCTCCATTAATGAATAACAGTACAATTTGTTAAGAGATATTAAACATCTACATTCTTTGAAATATAACTCTTCTTATAATGTTTTATTGGTAATTACTAATAAATGATAAACAACTAATCAAAGTATAAATTATCATTACTATTAAAAGTTCTTACTTTAAAATAATAATGTCAACTCTATTGGTAATATTTTTTTACACAAAATTAAGCTATAATTTAACCTTTTATATTTGATAGGTAGTATATCCTGAAAAAGGATAAGAATATATTATTTAATATTTTATATGATTATTATTGAAAAAGAATTCAAGTTTTTAAAGTGTGATCTATGCAAACTTTAAGTTTAATATAAAGAAAAAAGAATAAAGCAAAAATTTAGATTTACTCTTTCTTTGTGATCTATGCTAGAGTGGATTCCTATTATTTGTCTATCTTAAGCTTTGTTTATTGGGTTATAATACCATTATCTTTAAAACTATTTCCGTAGCCATAAATCCAATTTAAAATTCTTAAATAAGATTTTTTTAAGTAGACCTTGGAGATAATTGTGAATTGTGTTTAAATTAGGGTTTTGTTATTAAATATATCAACCAGTAAAGTTAAGCTACTTGGATCTTATATTATATCTCTTCTTCAATAATTCAATTTTTTTGGTATCACTAATTGGAATTCTGAGCTTTCTTATTTTTACAAAATCTTTACTTGTAGTTTCTAAACTTGGAATAAAACCTTTATGAAGGGTAATAAATTCAATAAAATTTTTACCTGTCTTAATTTTTTTAATTTTAATCTTATTTCTCCAATCTGAAAAACTCAAGGGGAAAATCCATCTATTTACAAATATTACTTCTCTGTAAAACTTTATTATGTATTTTTCTGAAAAAATATTGTTTACCAACTCATCTTTAATATATTTTCCCAAAATAATAAATAGAGGTAATAAAAAAGATAAAAATAGATTCAGTAAAACAAAAAATACAACAGGATCTTCCTTATAAATAATTATAAAAAGAAAGGAAAACGGAAGTAAAAATGAAATAAGGATTGCAATCTTTACAAAAAAAGTTTTTAGGTAATCTTTTTTTCTATTCTCCAACCAAACTTTTTTATCAATTTCCAGTTCTAAAATAAAATCATAGCTCTTTATAAAATCCTGCTTTGACTTGATTAAGTAGTAAAATATTTTTAGAACTATTGCTGTGGAGATAAGATATGAAAAGATGAGAAAGGATTTATCTAAGGCAATAAGCTCTTCTGAAACCAATACTAACAAAGATCCCATAGAAATACACATAAAAGTAACTAAACTAAGAATTATAATTACTTGCTTAAAAGGATGTATTTCATTCATACTGTATATTCATTTTAATTATACTTATCAATAAATATAAAATTAATACTTTAAGAAGGGAAGGTTATAGCCTAAAAGAAGCTCAAATGAGATTCTTTTAGGCTATTAATTTGTAAGTACTATTTAACAAGTATCATCTTCTTAGTTTCACTAAAACCATTTACGGAAAGTTTATAGAAATAAACACCGGAATTTAAGCTTTCAGCATTAAATTCAACGGAGTGGTAACCACTACCCATATCTCTATCTATGAGAGTATTAATAATCTCACCGTTTGAGTTGAAAATTTGGAGTTTAACGCTAGAATCATCTGAAATTTTGAAATTTATAGAAGTTTTAGGGTTAAATGGATTTGGATAATTTTGTGAAAGATAAAACCCTTTTACCATATTTAACTCGTTAGTTGATATCCCGGAGCTAAAAGATATAGATACATTATCAATAGACCAGTTGTTTATTTGATAAGAGTCTCCTGAAAATTGGAAAGCTATATATAGAGAACTTGACCCAACATGATTGTTTGAAATTTCCATAAAAAATGACTCAGGACCAATATTTTGGGTGTTGTCAAAAGTATGAACAACTTCCCAATTCACACTATCTGTAGAGGTGACAATTTTACAATCATAACCAGGTCCATAATAGTTTATCATATGATCAAAAGATAAAAAAACAGAAGATTTTCCCGAAGTATCTAGAGGTTTAACTATAAGATATTGTTCTCCAACAGTAGCAGGATTCCAATAAAACTCCGCTTCAGGAGAAGAACCTCCCGCATTGCTTGAATATCCATGCCTCCAATTATTACCTTTAACTATCCAACCTTCAGGAGGGAAGTTTTCAAACCCTTCAAACACTAAAGTATTACCGGTAATAAAGGAAACCGTATTTGATACAGCCTCTAATCCTGCTCCTATATTATTAACAGCGACAACAGTATAATTGTAGTTTGAAGATAGAGGTATAGTGTTGTCTGAAAATGAGGTAGCCATACCCTCTAAAGTAAACTCTTGTCCATCATTTCTGGTAATAGAGTAAGAGATTATAGAGTCATAAATATACAAACCACCATTAGCTCCAACTGTAGGGTTTTCCCAACTTAATTCTGCTATACCCTCATTGTTAACAAGTGTAAGGTTATTAACCATTCCCGGTACATCTTCACCAACATAAATTGATGTTTTTGTAGGTAATCCCTCACCTGCTTCATTAACACCAACAATCTTATAGGTGTACAAACCACTTTCAGGTATTGAACTATCCATATACTCTTTCTCTTCACCCATTTCAGGAGAATCAAAACTTGTTATGAGGGTTTCGTTTCTATAAAGCTTAACAGCTGTAAGAGAAGTTAAAGGCTCTCCACTAAATGTAATACTAGGATTTTTCCACGAAAGATCAACATTAAAAGAGTTATTGTTATTTAATGTTGAAGTAAAATCTGTTGGAGCTCCCGGAGCACCACTATCAAACATTTCATTCATTGCAAGCTTTAATTGAACATCAAAGTTTCTATCATTGTCATTATAGTAAACCTTATAGTCTCTGCCTATCACACCAAACAAAGGTACATATCCATTTGAAAAGCCACCTGAGTTGTCATACAGAGGCAAAGATATTGGATAGTTTTGATTTTCCCAATTTTCAGTACAAACCCAAAAAGATCTTCCTGCCCACTCGGTTCCGGAATTTTCTCCGTAAATTTCCGCCCATTTCTCCTGTAATATCGGCGCCGCCGAGGTACAGCCACCTCACCACGACTGACCCCAAAAAATCATTACTACTTTACCTTCATCAACCTGCTCATAGATTGATGTTTCTAAACCATCTTCTGTAGTGAAGCTGATGTTTTCACATACATCCCCTATAGCATATTCTGCTGGAAGTAGAGAAGCCAAAACCATTAAAAATAAAATTAAAGTTTTTTTCATAAAAGTACCCTCCTTATGTAAGACATTTACGTATAAATTTATCTCTATAATAATATAACAAACAAAAAAAATAGCATGCTGGCAAGAGAAAAAAATATTTAAAACTAGTTAATATAGTCTCACATTTAAAATAAAAAGCCTCCAATTTTGGAGGCTTTTTATTTTAAATATTTTTAAGAAAGTGTTACTTAACAAGTATCATTTTCTTAGTTTCACTAATACCGTTTACTGAAAGTTTATAGAAATAAACACCAGAATTTAAGCTTTCTGCATTAAATTCAACAGAGTGATAACCGCTACTCATATCCTTATCTACAAGAGTACTAACAAGCTCACCGTTTGAGTTGAAAACAGCTAAATTAACAGCTGATCTACTTGAAGTATTAAAGCTTATAGTAGTTGTAGGATTAAATGGATTTGGATAGTTTTGTGAAAGAGTGAACTCTTTTACACTATTGAATTCATCAATTGAAGAGTTTAAAGCAATTGAAACATCATCAATATACCAATCATTTATTTGATAAGAGTCTCCTGAGAACATAAAAGCAAGATAAAATGTTTCAGATCCAACATGATCATTTGAAATCTCTGTAGAGAATAGTTCCGGTCCTATATCTTGACCAGGGAAAGTATGAGCAACCTCCCAGTTTTCCATATCTGTAGAAGTAACTATTTTACACTCATAGCCAGGACCATAATAGTCAATCATATTGTTAAAAGCAATAGATATAGAACTTTTTCCTGATGTGTCTAAAGGCCTAGTTATAAGGTATTGATCACCAACAGTTTGAGGAGACCATCCAAACTTAGCCTCAGGTGCTGTCCCACCGGCATAATTTGCATATGAAGCTCTCCAATTTTCACCTTGAACAGTCCACCCTTCAGGAGGAAAGTTTTCAAAGGTTTCAAGTAGTAATGTTGAGTTTGGAATAAAGCTAACTGTATTTGATACGGCCTCTAACCCGGCTCCTACATTATTATTAGCTACAACGGTGTAACTATAGTTTCCGGCTAGTGTTATAGAGTTGTCTGAAAAGGATGTAGTCATACCTTCTAAAGTAAACTCTTCACCATCATTTCTAGTAATAGTATAAGAGGTTATAGAGTTTTCTACATAGTATCCGTTATGTGCTCCAACCATTGGATTTGTCCAACTTAGATCAGCAACTCCATTATTATCAACTAAGTTAAGCCCGGTAACCATTCCCGGAGCATCTTCACCAATATAAACTGTTTTAGAGCAAGGAATTCCTTTGCCTGCTTCATTAACACATTGAATTTTATAGATATGTAAACCCTCTTCAGAAATAGAGTTGTCCGTATAACTCATTTCTGCTCCTACCTCAGGAGATTCAAAGCTATTAACTAACTCTCCATCCAAGTAAAGGTTAATATTTGATATTGAAGGCAAAGGAGCTTGACCTATTGTTTGAGAAGGGTTTGTCCAAGAAAGATCTACGCTAAGAGCTCCTTCTCCATCAGGAGTTACTGAAAAGTTACTTGGAGCTAATGGAGCTGCACTATCATACATTCCATTCATTGCAAGCTTCAATTGTTGCTCAAAATTTGTAGAGTTAGAATTGTAGTAAACTTTGTAATCCTTACCTATAATTCCAAACATAGGAACATATCCGTTATCAAAGCCACCTATATTATTGTATAAAGGTACCGATATAGGATAGTTTTGATTTTCCCAATTTTCAGTACAAACCCAAAAAGATCTTCCTGCCCACTCAGTCCCTGAGTTGGTACCGTAAGTATTTTCCCACATCTGTTGTAAAACCGGCGCCGCCGATACACAACCACCTCAACCACTGCTTCCCCAGAAGATTAGAACGACCTTCTCTTGATCAACCTGCTCATAGATTGATGTTTCTAAACCATCCTCTGTAGTAAAGCTAATGTTTTCGCATACATCTCCTATAGCATATTCTGCTGAAAGGAGAGAAGCCAAAACCATTAAAAATGAAATTAAAACTTTCTTCATAGAAGTCTCCTAAAAATTATACCAACAAAAACTAAGTATGGAATGAAACAATAAAAACTATACATTTGCAAGTGAAAAACTAAAAAAAATAACTTTAAATTTGAAAACATTAACATTATATTTAAGTAGATTTTATTTTGTTTTTTTTAAGAAACTGGTGGTGTAATGGTGAAATACTGGAAAATTGTAGTGAAGATATCTCTCTTCATGGCTTTGGTTGGCTGTGCTTTTGAGAATCAACTTTTTTTTGGAGTTGAAAAAGCGGAACTCAAAATACCTTTTGGTAAAAAGAGATATGATTTTGTAAGAATGAATGATGATGCAGACTTAGAAGAGATGGAGATTGGAGGTAATCTAAAAATTGAGACAATACATGATTCAGCTGTTTTAGCAATTTACAAGATAAAAATAGATGGAGAGTCTAATGAAAAACAGTTTCGATTTAATGAGACTGTTCTACCATTTACTGAAGTTCCTGCTATAACTAAATCTTCCAGTGTTAGCATATACAGTAGCGAAAATCCAGAACTAAAGTGGGCAAAGGTAAATAACGGATCTCTTTACATCAGTATTGAAAATCAGTTCGGAGATTTATCATTTTCAAAGATAAGATTTTCGTTGAAAAATAACGAAAGCTCTTTTGATCCAGACCTAAATGTTTCATCATTTCTTATTTTAAGGGATTCGATATCAGATCTTATGCCGGGTGAAACAAAAAACTATTTTAAGGATCTAAAAAATGAATGGATTACTGATAATATGGAACTTGAAGTAGCCTATATCAACAACTCTCTTTCGGCAGATCAAAATGTTAATGGTGTAGATTCTTCCCAATTTATCCGATTTAACTATAGTATTACAAATTGTTCTTTTGACAGTAGTAAGGTTCTGTTTAGTAATAAAACCGTAGAGCATGATACTTCATACGCATTTAATATCAAAAATATAAATCCTAGATTTATTGAAACAAAAGATGCTGAAATTAGAGTTATAGTAGATAATGAAAGTCCATTTTTAATTGGGATAGAACCTCAAATGGATTCTCTTTACAGTCTAAACACTAATTCTATTTATGAGTTTGATAGCATAATGGTGGGAGCACACGAAAAAAGTAGATCAAAATTTAATATTGAAAATACAAAGCTTCTTTTTAATTCAGAAACAAAAGAGACAGGTTTTAAATATAAAATAAACCTAAAATCTCCCGATAATAGTGAATATTTAAGATTTTCTCAGTCCGATAGTACTTTTCTTAAGCTTATAATAACAGGGATATCGGAAGGTTTTGAGAATGAAAGGGATTTTGGAGTTAGCAAAATAGATGGCTCTTTTGTCTCAAAAGATATTGAACTTGAAGAATCAAAGTCTGAGATTGATGTAGATTGGAGCGAGTTTGAGGGCTTTCATGTAGATTCCATAGGTGTGAACCTTTCTTTAGATATTTTGAGAGAAGGTTTTACAATGGATAAAATTGAGATAGATACTCTTTATTTAAGAGGTCTGAAAAAAAGTGGGGAGCTTAGCGATCTTTACAATATTGAGATTCCAACTTTAGAGAATTTTAGTGATACAACTATTAGGGTAACGGGTTTTGAGGATCTTATAAACTTTAAACCAGACTCTATATTCTATTCGGGAAAAGCTGTTTTTGACTACAATGGAACAATAAATGACAGTGATAAAATTAAGCTAAATATTGAGTTTGGGGTTCCTGTTCAAGGAGTAGTTGAGGATACAATAAAAAGATCTGGTGATGTTGAAACAATTGAGGCTTTTAACAAAGATGATGGTAATATCCACTATAAAATTGATGATCTTATACTGGATGCTTTTCTAAATTATCAGCTAACAAATAAAGATTCCGATAATGTTGAATTCTGGGCTGAAATTGAGGTTCTGTTTTCTGAAACAGCAACGGAAACATTTGACAGGGGAAAAGATTCATTAACAGGTGATATTAAAACTCTATTTAAAGCTAGAGTGAGGAACGACAATATTAATGAGCATGGTTATTATCTTTCAGACCCTTCAATAAATCCTCAATTTATAGGTGATGGATATTTTGTTGACAATGAAGGTATTCATGTAAATGGAGAACTTGCAAATAAAATTATAAACAAAGATACATATGTTCAGCCTGTGTTTAGGATATTTCCAACTAATCCCGGGAAGTATATAAAGATGAGTATTGATGATTATATTGATGTACAGCTTAAAGCTAATGCGAAAGTTACAATTAAGTACGAACATAATAATTAAAAAATAAAATTAGGAAACGGATAAGCTATGCTGAGATATATAATTTTAACTCTTATATTTTTCACGGCTATTGAAGCACAACAATTCAGTATAAAAAACTTTTCACTATCATCATCTGATATGATAAATATTCAGAGTGATGAAGTAAACGGGCTAAATCCTGCACTACCAAATTTCAACCAAAACGGGAACTATTATATAAGCTTTATACCTGTAGCGTTAAACAACAGCTTTTTAATGGATTATAAGGAAAAACAGTTTGATAATGCAGAGCTAATGCTTACAAAAAAAACTATTAATGATATGATAAACATGGCAGATTACGGGTGGAAATGGAGAGAAAAATATAGAGCTTCTATTTTTTCCATGGGTTTCTACAATCAATCAATTTCTATTTCAACAAACTCTATGGCTACATTAAACCTCCCTGTAGATCTTTTAAAAGTTCTAAGAGGTTACGATTATAACAAGGAGTATGGTTTCAATGATTTTGGTTTAGAAATTTTGCACTATATTTCATTTGAATATTCATACTCATTTGATCTTTCAACACTATTTGATCCTCAAAAAATAGGATTGAACAGAGCCTCTTTGGGAATAGGGGCAAGAGTTTTATACTCTCCTAGATACTATTCAGCAGAAAGTTTGTCTGGGTCGTTAACAATAAATGATGAAAACTCTTCCAATCCCGGAACTATAAATTTAGATACGCAGGTAGAAATTTTTAATTCCTTTGGAGGTATTGGTAAGGGGTTTGATTTTGGTTTTGCAGGAGAGGTAAATGAAAGCTTTAAAATAGGAGCATCACTTACGAATCTCTTTGCATCCATTTATTTCAATACTGACAATAAAACAAGAAGGCATGGTCTAATTGTAAACGATTATCTCGACTATACAGAGTTTGATAGTGACTCCATAATAACATCAACAGAAATAGATGAGAAAGTAAAAGAGGATAAAAGAACTGTATCTTTGCCGGTTAAGTTTTCTCTGGCTTTTTCATATGACTACATAACAGAAAATAATTGTTTTACAATTACATCATCATACATTCAGGGTTTTGAAGATAGATTGGATATATCCTCTATACCACAAATTAATATAGGGGTAGAGTACTCATATATTGATCATGATTGGATTAAACTTAGACAGGGTTTTAGTTTTGGAGGGAATGAGAGAACTGCATTTGCTTCTGGATTAAATTTTAATTTTTCATACTATGAAATTGATTTAGCAGTAGCTTATCAACTGTTTGGTGAAAGTTCAGAGTTTAGAACAACAGGTTTATCCCTTTCTCAAAAATTTAAATTTTAATGCTTTAAAGGGGAAAGTTTTAACTTTCCCGTAACTTTGAAAGAATCCATTTTTTTTAGATTCTAAATATAAACTTAAAGTATTTGTTACAGTAATAACACCTGTTGTTATCACTGTAACAAATAGTCGTGCTTTAGCTTAAATTATCAATTGACATTATCTTCTTTAATCATTACTTTAGTGGCTGATTATATGATTAAAGTTATTATTTTGTTAAAATTTAAAACTGAACTTTAAGGGGAAATATTTTAGAAAATAGTTATTTTTATACTACAAAAGCAACAAATCTCCGTAAGTTTAATAGTTCTGTTTCGTAACTTTGATTAATTAGAGCATTGGTACTAGAAGATAAATTAAAATGGAGACTTTTATGGGTTACACTTTTAAAGGAGGATATCACCCACCTGATGGTAAGAGTCTTTCTGAACACTGTAAAATTGAACAGATTCCTCAACCGGATACTGTTGCTATTCATCTTTCCCAACATATAGGAGCACCTTCAAAGCCTATTGTTTCCATAGGTGAGGAGGTAAAAGTTGGGCAACCTCTAAGTGAAGCAGCAGGATTTGTATCAATTCCTGTTCATTCTTCGGTTTCCGGAAAGGTTAAGGCTATAGCAAAAATAGCTGATTCAAATGGAGTAAAACATGATGCTGTCATAATAGAAAATGATAAAGAGGATACTCTTTTTGAGGGTGTTGGTGTCAAGAGAGATTACTCAGATTTTACACCTGATGATATGAGAAAAATAATTGGAGCTTCAGGAGTTGCGGGAATGGGTGGAGCAAGATTCCCTACTCATGTAAAACTTTCAGTTCCCAAAGATAAAAAGATAACTCATGTTATTCTAAATGGTGTTGAGTGTGAACCATATCTAACAGCAGATGACAGACTTATGCAGGAAACTCCTGAAACTATTGTTGAAGGTCTTCTCATAATGATGAAAATATGTAATGCTGAAAATGGTATTATAGGTATTGAGCTTAATAAACCAAAAGCTATTGAAACAATGGAAAAAGCTGTAGCTAACATACCAAATGTTAAGATAATAGGTTGTAAAGTGAAATATCCTCAAGGAGGGGAGAAGCAACTTATAGTAGCTGCTCTTGGTAAAGAGGTTCCTTCAGGAGGATTACCTATGGATGTTGGAGCCGTTGTTTCCAATGTTGGTACTGCACACTGTATATATGAAGCCATTGCTCTTGGAAAGCCTTTGTATGAAAGAGTTGTAACTGTAACCGGAGAAGGTGTTAATTCTCCTAAAAATATACTTGCTAAAATTGGAACTCCTGTAAAAAATCTTGTTGATTATGCAGGTGGTCTCAAGGAGGATATTCACAAAGTTATTAATGGTGGGCCTATGATGGGAGCTTCTATGTCAGATCTTCTATCTCCTGTTCATAAAGGAACCTCCGGTGTTTTATGTATTACAAAAGCTGATGGTGAACTTCTGGAAGAGCAACCATGTTTGAGTTGTGGTAAATGTGTAACTGTTTGTCCTATGAGACTTGTTCCTTGTAGTATGGCAACTTTGGTTGAGTTTGGAAAATATGAAGAGGCTCAAAAACTTGGAATAATGGATTGTATAAGTTGTGGAACTTGTGCTTATGTATGTCCATCTAAGAGAAATCTTGTTCACTATTTTATTCGTGGCAAGGGTGAAGTAATGAAAATGAAAACAACTAGGTAGAGTTATAAATGGATAAAAAACTTGTAGTATCGGCAAATCCCCATTTGAGGAATACCGATTCGATAGCAAAGGTTATGCATACTGTAAATATTGCTCTTTTGCCTGCTATATTTATGTCTGCGTACTATTTTGGATTTAGAGCTATTCTCGTAATTCTCGTAAGTGTTCTGTCTGCGGTAGTTACAGAAGCTTTAATCCAAAAATTTAGAAAGAAGCCCATTACTGTTTCAGACGGATCTGCAATTTTGACAGGTATTTTATTAGCTTTTAATGTTCCTCCTCAAATACCACTTTGGATAGTAGCGTTAGGTTCATTCTTTGCCATTGGAATAGTTAAACAAGCTTTTGGTGGAGTTGGATTTAATATTTTAAACCCTGCTTTGGCAGGAAGAGCTTTTCTTTTGGCTTCTTGGCCTGTTCAAATGACAACAACTTGGTCTTCTGCAGGTGGTAGATTTGCTTCCAAAGCAAGTGAGAAGGCTATGGAAATTGGAGGAGCTTTTGATGCTCTTACTCAAGCTACACCACTAAATGTAATGAAATCTGTAAACAAAATTATAAGTGAATCACCTGAAGGTTCTGCTAAGGCTGCTCAAGCTGTTGAGATAATGAGTGGATTAAAAGATTCATATTTAGATCTTTTGACAGGTAATGTAGCAGGGTGTATTGGTGAAACATCTGCTATAGCACTTTTAATAGGAGCTTCAATACTTTTTTACAAAGGATACATAACTTGGAGAATTCCGACAGCTTATATTTTGACCGTGATTATATTAGCACTTATAATTCCGGGACAAGATCCAATATTACATCTTCTTTCCGGAGGTTTAATTCTTGGTGCATTCTTTATGGCAACCGATATGGTTACTTCACCTGTTACTCCAAGTGGAATGATATATTTTGGTATAGGTTGTGGTATCTTCACAGTTCTCATAAGAGTTTGGGGTGGATATCCTGAAGGTGTTTCATACAGTATTTTACTTATGAATGTTGTATCTCCATTAATTGACAGATATACAACTCCGAAAAAATTTGGTTTCATAAAAAAATCTAAATAGAAGGTAAGAAGATGGGAAATATATTTAAAATGTCCGCAACTCTTTTTTTGGTAGCCGGATTAGCCTCAGGACTTCTGGCTTTCTACAGCTCAATGACTAGCCCTGTAATTAAGGAGCTTTCCTTAAAGAAGGAGACTGAAGCAAGAACCTATGTTGTTCCAAAGTCGGTTAAGGAGTTTGAAGAGATAAAAAAGGATAATATTACATACTACAAAGCCAAAGATGATAAAGGTTCTCTAATAGGATATGTTTTCTTAGCTAAAGGACCCGGCTTTTCCGGTGATGTAGAAACTATGGTTGGGGTTGACCCTAATTTTAAAATCTTTGGTGTTAAAGTAATTAAGCAAACTGAAACTCCGGGTCTTGGAGCTGAAACTCAGGTAGTAAAATATGGAGATACAAAACCTTTCTTTGAATCATGGTTTGAGGGTGTCAACTCTATAAATGTAGTGGTTGAGAAGGATAATGCAAATTCAAAAGATAAGGTTCAATCCATAACAGGAGCCACAATTACTACAAGAGCTGTATGTAATGCTATAAACAAATACTCTAAACTTGTTAAAGAAGATCTTCAAGAAGGGGGTATGTAATGACAATGTTTGAAAATTTAACAAAAGGGTTTATAAAAGAGAATCCCGTTTTGGTTCTTGCTCTTGGTCTTTGTCCATCTCTAGCCGTAACAACCTCTATTGAGAACGGTTTAGGTATGGGTATGGCATCAACAGCAGTACTTATGGGATCAAGTTCTATAGTATCCCTACTAAAAAAGTTTATTCCAAGTAGTATAAGGATTCCTATATATATTGTAATTATTGCTACCTTTGTAACAATAATAGATTTAACTCTACAGGCTTATATTCCGGCTCTTTCGGAATCATTAGGACTTTTTATACCTCTTATTGTGGTAAATTGTATAATTCTTGGTAGAGCTGAAGCTTTTGCCAGTAAAAACTCTCTATTAGATTCTCTTATAGATGCTCTTGGTATGGGTCTTGGTTTCACTTTAGCTCTTGTGCTAATTAGTTCTTTAAGGGAGTTTGCAGGAACAGGAGCTATTTACGGGTATCCTATATTTCAGATGATGGGGTTAGATTTTAAAGGCTCTATTATGATGATTCTTCCTCCGGGTGGTTTTTTGGCCATGGGATTAATCTTAGGATTTATGCAGTGGAATAGAATGAGAAAAAAAATTAAAGGAGGTAAATAATGAATTTTTCACATATAATGTTTTTATCTATCTCCTCTATATTTATCTCAAACTTTGTTCTTATGCAGTTTTTGGGAATATGCCCCTTTATTGGTGTATCAAAAAAGATAGATTCTGCTCTAGGTATGGGTATGGCGGTAATCTTTGTAATGACATTGGCATCAACAGTTACCTCTCTCGTACAGAACTATCTGTTAGTTCCCTACAATATGGAGTATCTTCAAACAATATCCTTTATTTTGGTAATTGCATCTTTAGTACAATTTACTGAAATGTTTATGAAGAGACATATGCCTGCTCTTTACCAACAACTGGGTATTTTCCTTCCACTAATTACAACAAATTGTGCTGTTCTTGGTGTAGCTATTCTAAACACAAAATTTCTATGGGATGATGGAACTCCTTTAAGCTTTATAGAGTCTGTTTGGAATGGAGCAATGGCAGGAGTTGGTTTTACCTTAGCTCTTGTTCTAATGGCAGGTGTTAGGGAGAAGCTTGAGACAGCAGATGTTCCTGAAAGTTTAAAAGGTTTACCAATAACCTACATATCAGCCTCTCTTATTGCGGTTGCTTTCTTAGGTTTTAGTGGTATGAAAATAATGTAAAGAAAGGTGGAGATAGATTATGAATACAATAATAACTGCTACTCTTTCTGTTGGTGGTATTGGAGCTTTGTTAGGAGGGGTATTAGCTTATGCTTCTAAAGTTTTCCATGTTGAAGTTGATCCAAAGATAACACAGATTGATGAGGTTTTACCTCAAGCAAATTGTGGTGCTTGTGGATTTCCCGGTTGTGCGGCATATGCTGAAGCTGTTGCAGGTTTAAAAAGTGATATAAATCTTTGTAGTCCGGGTGGACAAGAGGTTGTAGATAAAATTGCTTCAATTATGGGAATGGCAGCTACTGTTGCCGAGCCGGTTGTAGCTTATGTTGCTTGTAAGGGAAGCAAAGAGAACGCAAAAGATAGATTTGAGTATTATGGAGTTAAAAACTGTAGTTCTGCTGTTTATATATCCGGTGGTCATAAGCAGTGTGAGTATGGCTGTTTAGGATTTGGAGAGTGTGTTGAGGCATGTAATTTTGGTGCTATGCACATGGATGAGGAGACAGGTTTACCTGTTGTTGATGATGAGAAATGTACTGGTTGTAGGGCTTGTGTTGATGCTTGTCCTAAAGGTATAATGAAGCTTATACCTAAAAATAGAACTGTTTATATAGGATGTAACTCACAAGCTAAAGGTAAAGAGGTGATGGATGCTTGTAAGGTTGGTTGTATAGGTTGTAAAATCTGTTCTACGCCTAAGGTTACTCCGGGTAAATCTATTAAGATGAACGGTGATCTTCCTGTCATAGATTTTAAGATAGAGGAGGATTATACTGCAGCTAAGTTTAAATGTCCTAAAGGTTGTTTTGTTGATAAAAATGATAGATCTAAATCAGAAGAACAATTAGCTTCTGAAAAGAGCGAGTTCAAAAAGATGGAAGCTGAAAAAGCTGCCGCTGCAAAGAAAGCTGCACTTGAAAAAGCTGCTAAACTTAAGGCTGAAAAGGAAGCTAAAGCTGCTAAAGAAGCTGAAGAACAGAAATAGTTTTATTTTTAATTCTTTAATCATATAAAATACCCCTCTAAATTTTTAGAGGGGTATTTTTATTCAGAGTGCCTATAACTTCGTATTACTGTTAATTCTTCTGTAATGGATCGCATAAAAAGGAAATTCCTTTACCTGTTTCTAGCCAGTCTGACTTTTTAAGGCAACCTCATATTTAGAATCTAATGAAAACTCTCATTTGAGTTTTATGTTACACAATATTACTCATTAAAAACTTATTTCAAATTTAACTAATGAAATTTTTTATAACTTTTAGCAGTTATTTATTGTTTAAATCAAAAAAGTTAGTTTAATTAATACTTATCTTTATGTTTTCATTAGTGAAAATGTTGGGCATAGGTTTTATTTTTGAAAGTTTATTTTCTTTGTATAATAAATTTTAAAATTTATACAATTTTTAACTCTTATAATTTTGGTGGTTTTATATGGTTTCGGATATTGGAAATAAATACACATTAATGAGAGAGAAATATTTAATCAGAGTTGAAGATATGATTAAAAGGATAGAAAAACATAATGACCATGTTGATCGAAATCTTATTATTGACTCCTATAAAATAGCTTTTAATGCTCATAAAGGTGTTTACAGAGACGATAATGTAACCCCTTATATTGAACATCCTGTAGAGGTTGCAGAGATACTTTCTGAGTTGAAAGTTGATGATGCTACACTTTCAGCGGCTTTACTTCACGATGTTGTAGAGGATACAATTATAACCGGAACAGATTTAAGAAGAAAGTATGGTGATATTGTCAGTTCCATTGTTGAAGGTTTAACAAAGAAGAAACAAAAATTTGGTTCAGTTGCAGAGAAGCAAACTACCCATTTTAAAAAGCTTTTGGAAAGCACAATAGGCGAGTTCCGTATAATAATTGTTAAAATGGCAGATAGGGTTCACAATATGAAAACGTTGGGAGCTTTGTCTTACGACAGAAAAAGTAGAATTGCGAATGAAACCAAAAACATATTCTCACCATTGGCAAATATGTTGGGGATGCATAAGTTTAAAATTGAGCTTGATGATCTTATCTTTCTTTCTTTAGATCCTGAAAAGTTTAAAAGGATAAAAAACTCTGTAGATGAGTATGAAGCTAGGAATAAGCAAAGAGTTGATAACACAATAAATAAGCTTAGTGACGAATTTGAGAGATTGGGTATAAAAGCAGATGTTATTGTAAATAAAAGGTCCTACTCATCAATTGCAGAAAAGATTAAACATAGAAACTTTGAGGAGTCAAAAAAATTTTTTTCTGTTAAAGTGGTTACAAAAGACAGCTCAAACATGTATAATATTCTTGAGCATATACACAGGTTGTTTAAACCTCTAAATCAGGTAAGTGATTATATAGCTTCTCCTAAACCAAACGGATACAAAAGTATTCATACAAAGGTAAGAACCGATGATGGTTATGTTTATGAGTTTTTGATAAGATCAAGACTTATGGATGAGTTAGCAGAATATGGTCTTATTCATACAATCTATACAATGAGTAGAACTACAGATGAAGATAATAATAATACTGTAAAAACTTATGTAAACTCCATGAAAAATCTTTATCAGGAGAGTTTTATTGATGAAGGGGATCATTCGGGAGTATGGGGTAATTTAGTAAGCAATCTTGTAACTGATTTTATACATGTTTCTTCGCCCAAAAATGAGGTTTATACGCTTCCTAAAGGATCTTGTATATTAGATTTTGCATATAAGATACATACAGATCTTGGAGATCACTGTATTCCGAGTAAAGTCAACGGAAAAACAAGACCAATAAGTTTTAAATTGAGAGATGATGATGTTATTACAATATCAACCTCTGAGAAGCAATCTCCCAAAGAGGATTGGTTGGATTTTGTTCAAACACCTAAAGCAGCAAAACATATAAAGAGAGCACTAAAAGATAAGTACAAAAATCTTGATATTGATTTCAAAAAAGATAAGATTATTAAAAAAATAGAGTTCTCAACAGATTTTCGTTTAGGACTTCTATCAAAAATTGAAGAGAAGATAAATATGGTAGATAAGATCATATCAATGAACCTAAAGATAGAGAATGATATTGCAATAATTGCAATAGAGGCCGAGTTTAATAATCAAAAATGTTTAGATGATTTTATATTATATATAAATTCAATGGATTCTATATTTGATCTACACATAGAGTAGGTTACCAATCACCGGCAGTTGAGCTCAGACTGTCGATAAACTTCGCATTACTGCGTCCTAATTTTTTTCTGCTCAAATCACCTAGTATTTCTAGGCTCAAATCGCATAAAAAAATGACTCCTTGTACTACTCGTTTCTAGACAGCCTGACTTTTTAAGGCAACCTCTAAAAATCCTCTCTATAAAATTTTATAGAGGGGATTTTTATAATAATAGGTATTGAGCTATGGTTAAATAGGTAAACCATAATTTTTTTCAGAGTAGAGCCTAATTTTTCTTCCACATATAGCAGATAAGATAAAAACAGAACAAAATTTATTAATAAATAGATGACGATTCTACTATTTTTAACCTTTTTTTCATATTAAGTTGACCATCTCTTTATTCTGTTTAAATTTAAGTCAAAATTATAGATTATTCCTAAAAATTAAAGCTGAATGGGGAAAAGGGGATAAACAGGGAACTATTTAAATTAGCTTATAAAGTGGGTGGATATATGTTACACAAATCAATTAAATCAATTTATAATAAATGTTTAGAGGGAGAAGCTATTACAAAAAATGAAGCTTTAGAGCTCTCAAAACTGAAAGGCGAAGATATTTTAGATCTTGTATCCTTAGCAAATAAGGTTAGAAAATTTCACTTTGCTGATGAAACTCATGTATGTACAATACTCAACACAAAATCAGGTAAATGCTCAGAAAATTGTAGGTTTTGTGCCCAAAGTGCTCACTACAATACAGGGGTTAAAGAGTACCCTCTTCTTGATATAGATTCAATTCTTGAGGCAGCAAAAACAACTTATGAGAGTGGTGTAAAACATTTTGGTTTGGTTACAAGTGGTCAAGGGTACAGAGGCGAGAGTAAAGAGTTTGATAAGATACTAGAGATTATTGATACCATCTATAAGCATTACAATCTAAATGTATGTGCATCTGTTGGAATATTAGATGAAAAGAATGCAAAAAGATTAGCAGATAGAAATATTAAGCATTACAATATCAATCTTCAAACAGCACCATCAAAGTATAAAACTCTTATATCTACTACCCACGAAATTGAGGAGAAGTACAATACTATTAAGTATCTAAAAAAGTATGGTGTTGATGTATGTGCAGGTGGAATTTTTGGTGTTGGTGAATCTATTGAAGATAGAATAGAGATGGCCTTTAAACTTAAAGATCTCAACATTGATGTAATACCAATAAATGTACTAATACCCATACCGGGAACACCAATGGAGGGGATTAAAGAGATCTCTGTAAGTGAAATAGCACTATCTTTCTGTATTACAAGATTGATAAATCCTACAAAAATTATAAAGTTTGCAGCCGGAAGAGAGACAAAGATGAAAGATTTTCAAGCTCTTCTTATGCTTTCGGGTGCAAATGGATTTTTAACCGGAGGATATCTTACTACAAGAGGTAGAGATGTAAGCGAAGATATGAAGTTTGTTGAAGAGTTAAAAGGGTTCACAACAAACTAATATTAAATGAGATAATAGTATGGATAAAGAGTTTGACAGAAAATATATATGGCACCCCTATACATCTTTAAAGAATCCTTTAAAAGTTTATGGAGTAAAAAGATGTTATAAAAACAGAATTGTTCTTGATGATAAAAGAGAGCTTATTGATGGTATGAGTTCCTGGTGGGCAGCTATACATGGTTATAACAATAGTTATATAAATAAAAGTCTAAAAAGTCAGGCAGATAAATTTTCCCATGTAATGTTTGGAGGTTTTACTCATGAAACTGCCATAGATCTTTGTAAAAGTATAAAAAATATTATGCCAAACGATCTTAACTATATCTTTTTAGCCGATTCAGGTTCTGTTTCTGTTGAAGTTGCTCTTAAAATGGCTATACAATATCAATACTCAAAGGGTAAGAGCAGATCAAATTTTTTAACATTTAGAAACGGTTATCACGGAGACACTTATCATGCAATGAGTGTGTGTGATCCCGTAACAGGAATGCATACTATATTTAATAAAACATTACCTTCTCAAACCTTTGTAGAAAAGCCTAAGTGTAAATTTGATATGGAGTGGAAAGATTCCTATTTTACAAAGGTTGAAGATGAAATTACCAAAAATAGAGATAACCTTGCTGCTGTAATAGTTGAACCCATTGTTCAGGGAGCAGGAGGAATGTGGATTTATCATCCTAACTATCTTAACAGATTGAGAGAGATTTGTAGTAAATTTGATATTCTTTTAATATTTGATGAGATTGCAACGGGATTTGGAAGGACAGGAAAGATGTTTGCTATGGATCATACAACTATCTTACCGGATATTGTTACCATTGGTAAAGGTTTGACAGGTGGATATATGACAATGGGTGCCGTAGTTGCAAACGAGAAAGTTAAATCTACTATCAGTGAAAGTAGTAACCCTATAATGATGCATGGTCCGACATTTATGGGAAACCCCTTGGCATGTTCTTGTGCTATAGCCAGCTTAGATCTCGTGGTAAAATATAATCTTGATAATCTTTCAAATAGGTTTAAAACTATTTTTAACTCTACTTTCAAAGGTGTTGAAACCAATGAGAATGTAAGAGATGTTAGAAGCTTGGGAATGATTGGAGTTATTGAGATGAAGAGAGATGTTGATATGGAGAGGATACAGAAAGAGTTTGTAGATAGAGGAGTATGGTTAAGACCCTTTGGTAAACTTATCTATATGATGCCTCCTTACATTACCCCTGAAGATGATCTTAAAAAATTATGTATGGCAACAAGAGAGGTTATTGAGAATAGTTTTTATTAAATTTATTGACTAATATCTTTGTTTAATCTATAATATAAGCAGATTCTATTTATATTAAGATAAAACCCAAATAGAGAGGGAAATAAAATGAAAGATAAAAAAATAATAGTTGCGAATGCACATTGTGACGGTCCTTGTGGTGTTTACGATCCTTCATCTGCTAGAATTGCCGCAGAGGCTGTGGTTTCTATGACAAAAAAACTTATAGGTTTAAAAACTCCCGATATCAATAATATCGAAGCTTTCAGGTCATATTTAAACAGCTTTTCAAGATATGTTGCTATAAAGGAGGAGCAAGCTCATATTGCTAAAACTGAACTGCTAGTTTTATGGACAGATTATTTTAAACCTGTTCACTTAGAAAAGTATCCAAACCTTCATGATCTTTTCTGGAAAGCTGCAAAGCTTTGCTCTGCTACCAAAGTTGAAATAAATCTTGAAAAGTGTGAAGAGTTAATGAAAACTATAGAAGAGATCCACAATATTTTCTGGGAGACTAAAGGTAGAGATATCAATTTCTTTACAGCAAGCTAGTCAAAATTTAATTAAATATTGGAAGTAAAAATAGAAAAGAAAAACAGTTTCAATATAGTTATTAAAGGGGACTCTATGTCCCCTCTATTTTTGGATGGAGAGGTTTTAGAGGTAACTACTGATATAGAAAATATCTCAGTGGGTGATACTATACTGTTTAACCACCCTTATATTGAAGATTGCATACTCATTAAGAGAGTTGAAGATATTAAAAATGATAACTACTTTGTTGTAGGTATAAACAAAAATAGTAGTACCGATAGCAGATCATTTGGTAAAATATCAAAAAGCTCTGTTTTAGGTAAAATTCCCAAACTTAAATAATAAAATATTTTTATGTAATGGAAAATTTATGAAAAGATATTTAAAAGAAATAGAAAACTTAAAAAATATGGGAAGATTCAGGTCTATACCTAAAGAGTGTCCTAAAGATTTTATAAATTTCTCTTCAAATGATTATTTGGGAATTCTGTCGGATAATGATCTTATAAATAGATTTAAAGAGGAGAATACAGATCAGCTAAGGTTTGGTAGTGGCTCTTCAAGATTGTTGGATGGAGATAGCTCATACTCAAGAGCTCTTGAGAAACTTTTAAGTGAAAAATTTTCCAAATTTGGAGATAAAAAAGCCCTTCTATACAATAGTGGATATCATGCAAATAGTGGAATACTTCCGGCTATCACAACTAATAAAGATCTCATAGTATCAGACTTTATAAATCATGCAAGTATTATAGACGGAATGAAACTTAGTAACGCACAATTCAAAAGATATAAACACAGTTCTATGGAACATTTAGAATCCATTGTTTCAAAGAACTATAACAAGTATGAAAAAATTTTTATTGTTACAGAATCTCTATTCTCAATGGATGGTGATATTGCTAAGTTGAAAAAAATTATAGAGATAAAAAAAAGATACAATTGTTTTCTATATATTGATGAAGCTCACTCTTTTGGAGTATTTGGAGAAAATGGACTTGGGATAAGTGAAGAGATGAATATTTTAGAAGATGTAGACCTGTATGTTGCTACATTTGGTAAAGCTTTAGGATCTTTTGGGGCGTTTTCAATATCTAATGAGACCATTAGAAGCTATCTTATAAACAGTTGTAGAACACTTATTTTTTCCACATCACTCCCACCTGTTAACCATCTATTTACACTCTATTGTTTAGAGAGAGATTATCTATTGAAACCAAAGAGAGATAGAGTAAAAGAGAATATAAACTATCTCTCAAAAATATTTCCATTCACAATTTATTCACAAATTTTCCCATACATTACGGGTAGTGATAAATCTGCTCTAGATCTGTCAAAAAAATTAAGAGATAGTGGTATTTACTCATTGGCTGTAAGGCCTCCAACCGTACCGGAAAACTCTGCAAGATTAAGATTTTCCATAACGGCAAATCATACAAAAAAAGATTTTGATAAACTCAAACTTTTATTGGAAAGCTTTCAAGATTTAAAATAGAAAATTTATGGTTATAAGCAATGATTAAATATATTGAACACTACCCCGAAGAGGTAAAAAATAAAGTTAAGCTTATGATAGAAAAAAATAGTTTGAAAAATTATCTTTTGATAAACTATTCTGAGCCTCACAACTTTACAAACAATAAGCTACTCTACAAATATGTTATAAATCTAAAAAATAGATATATGAAAAGGTCAATTCCTCTATCATCTGTAAGCTATGATGATAAAATTGAAACAGCTTATCAAGCTCTGGGTGTAAATATTTTTCACTCTAAAGTTCACGGTAAAAAATTGAAATCAAAAAATAGTATAAAGATATCTACCTTTTTTAAACATGTACCAGAATCTTTTTTGCAGATGATAGCGGTTCATGAGTTGGCTCATTTCAAGGAAAAAGATCATAATAAACAGTTTTATAATCTGTGTAAGTATATGAAAGATGATTATTTTCAAGTTGAGTTTGATACAAGATTATATATGATCTATTTAGATATGGGCGGAAAGGAGATTTGGGTATAGATGAAGAATAAAGTTACAAATATCTACTATATTTTATTTATATTAGTGGGAATGATGGCTGGTCTTTTGGGACCTCTTATTCCCTATCTTTCAGAAAGAGCCAATATATCTATAGCTAAAGCAGGAGGTTTCCTCTCACTGTTTGCAATTGGTTTTATGACAGGAGCTTACCTTTCAGACAGAATACTATTACTCTCAAAACCAAGTAGGGCTATAGCTTTCCTACTTCTTCTTTTTGGATTGGAGATGGGACTATTTTATATATCATCAGCCTATGCTATATATCTACTGCTCTCATTTCTTTTGGGGGCAACTCAAGGGGTAATAAACTCTTCAGGAAACTCTATTATGCTTAAAGTGTGGAAAGAAGAAGCCGGACCAAAAATTACAACTCTACATTTTTTCTACGGAGTGGGAAATATTATTATACCTCTTCTAATAGTAGGTTCAGCTATATACTTGAGGAATGACAGTTATATATTTCTACTTTTAGTTTTAATATCATTACCACTTGCTTTCACACTTTTCTACAATCAAATACCAAAATCAAAAGAGAGTGAAAAGGATAAAATATTATATGATAAGAGATCTCCGTATTTCTTAATATTCCTTTCTCTATTTGCTCTGTATGTAGGTATTGAGTTAACTATTGGAGGTTGGATAACTACCTACGGAATACTCAAAGGAACAGATAAAGATACAGCAAAAACACTACCCTCTATATTTTGGGGCTTTTTAACTTTGGGAAGGTTACTTCTAATATATGTAATTAAGGTAGTACCTGATAGAAAAATACTCTTTTCAGCCTCTATCCTAGCTATAGTTTCATCATCTATTCTACTTTTGGATTCAACCTTTGGGATATATTTAGCTCCCGCTTTAATAGGGTTGTCTGTTTCTGTGTATTTTCCTACTTTATACAGTTATGGAAGTAAATTTTATAACCTTGAGGGTAGAAATACAGGATTTATATTTATATCTGCAGGAGTTGGAGGAGTGAGTATGCCGTATATAACAGGTCTGTTTATAGAGTACTTTGGAGCTTTATCACTTTCCTATATTATAGTGTTACTTCTCACAATCTGGTTCTTGATATTTTTTGGTTTAAATAAACGATTGAGGTAGTTAACAATTTAACAATAAATAATTTCTCTTTAAAAGATATTAAAATAATTATAAATTGAGTATATTCTATAAAAAAAAGGTGATATTTTGAAGTTTTATGATATAAAGTTAAAAAAGGGTAGAGAGGAATCTCTGAAAAGATTTCATCCTTGGATATTTAGTGGAGCTATAAAGAGTATAGATAAAAATATTATAGAAGGTTCATTTGTCAGAGTACTCTCATTTGATAATGAACTAATTGGATACGGCTACTATCAAATAGGATCTATTGCTGTTAAAATGCTCACCTTTGGTAATCTTCCTATAGATGAAAAACTGATTGAAAATAGAGTTAGATCTGCTTGGGATTTAAGACAAAAGTTTGGATTTACCCAAAACAGGGAAACAAATGTTTTTAGGTTAATATTTGCAGAGGGTGATCTACTTCCCGGAGTTATTGCCGACTACTATAATGGAACTGTAGTTCTTCAGTTTTACACCGTTGCAATGTTTAATATTAGAGAGATTATAAAAAAAAGTTTAATAGATGTTTTAGGTGAAAAGCTTAAATGTATATATGATAAAAGTTCCTCTACTCTACCTTTTAAAGCCAATGTAACACCAAATGATGGCTATATTTATGGTAAAGAGAGTGGCAACGAAGTTTCTGAATATGGTTATAAGTTTTTAGCAGATTGGGAGTTGGGACAAAAAACAGGATTTTTTATAGATCAGAGAGAGAATAGAAAATTGCTTGAAAACTATTCTAAAGGAAGATCTGTTTTAAATATGTTTTGCTATACAGGTGGATTCTCATTTTATGCTATGGCAGGAGGAGCTAAAAGGGTTACATCTGTAGATATATCTAAAAGAGCTATTGAACTTACAAATAAAAATGTAGAGCTTAATTTTCCTAATGATGAAAGACATGAAGCTGTTGTTGCCGATGCTTTTGATTATCTTAAAGAGAATGGTAAAAATTATGATCTTATAATATTGGATCCTCCGGCTTTTTCTAAACATAAGAGTAGTATAAAACAAGCTATGGTAGGCTATAGAAGATTAAACACAATAGCTTTTAATAATATTAAACCCGGTGGTATAATCTTTACTTTCTCATGCTCTCAAAATATTGATAAGCAAGCTTTCAAAACTGCAGTATTTACTGCTGCTGCAAAATCAGGTAGAAACGTTAGAGTAGTTGAACATCTATCACAACCCGTGGATCATCCTATAAATATTTTCCATCCTGAAGGTGAGTATTTAAAAGGTCTTATACTTTACGTTGAGTAAAAGTAATTTCTAACCGTATATATTTTAGTGTATTTTGGAGTAAGTGATAAAAACTTTTTATGATTGGTGTTAAAACATATTTTTCGTTGTTTACTTAATCATCGTAAACTCCACTTTTCAAATCCACTTTATTGTAACTTTAAAGCTTTTCACTTTTTCAGTAGAACCCTAACTACTTACCTCTTTCTAATATCTTAAAATATAGACTAGTTGCCCTCTAACTTGTTTTCAAGGTTTTTCTTTACCTTTTTACCATCTTTTACAACCTCTTCTAGCTTTTCTGTTGCATTATCTTTAAAATCTTCTATTTTCTCCTTAATCTCATCTTTGGAAAAAGGTAAATCCTCTCCTGTAAAGTATAGGTATGCAAAATAACCTAAGGTAATTAGAGAAACTATTAAGGCTAGTTTCAATAATTTTTTTAATACAAAATAGAGAATTAATACTATAAGAACTCCTGCAATAATCATATTGAGGTTACTTGATGTTATAGAATTTATAATATTATCCATGGAAACCCTTTTTATAAAAAATTAAACTCCAATTCACAATATATTGTCTCTCAAAATAAAAAAACAAGATTTTAAAAAATAAAGATCATCTCTAATTTTATATCTCTATAATAATTTCAGGTATATCTTTTTTTATTATACTGTATGTATAACTTATTTTAACTTTAGAATATTTCCCATATTCACTTTCATCAATTTTTATCCTTTTTTCAAAAGATTTTTTCCCCATTACAAAAATAAAATTCTTATTCTCTGTACTCTCTGTACTTTTAGCTTTTCTACTGTCTACAGGAATAATAAAAGATCTACTATCTAAATGGTTTCTAGAGATATTATCGGATCTATCCTTTTCTAATTTGGTTAAATCTAAAAAATTAAATGATAGAAATAATCCTAAAATCATTATTAAAGATGCGGTTTTAAAACCTCTAACCTTAATTATCAGATTATTACAACTTTTTAATCTTTCCAATCTTGAAATAATAGATCCTCCATTTGCAGATATAGCTAAAATATAATCCCTTTCGAGTGCAAGGTTTCCTATAGCTTTCATATAGTTTTTCTTGTCTTCAACCATATTAACTGCAATATCATCACATATCATCTCTCTGGATTCTCTTACCAATGTATTAAGTATGTAAACTAAAGGGTGATAAAACAGTATAGACTCTGCCAAAATTTGAAAAATATTTATCAAGTAATCATTTCGTTTTATGTGTGCAAGTTCATGAGCAATCAGCCCTTCAATCTGATCAGAATCAATTTTTGTTACTAGGGATATAGGGATCAGAATAATTGGTTTTAGAAAACCTATTGTTAAAGGTGATACAACCCTATCCGAAAGAAAAATTTTAATATCTTTTTTAATATTTGCTTTAATCTTTAGCTTTGAAAAATTTTTATAAACTCTATCTGTAACATTAAAAAGATTCCTCATTATTGAGAATCTTAGAAAAATATAACCTACCCCATTTTTAATTATTGAGATAGAAGTACCAACTATCCAAAAGTAGAATATAAGATTATTATATTTAGGATCAATTGAGTTTAATGCCGAGGGTATAAGGATACTATTTCCGCTCCAAAATTTGAAAAGAGTTGCTGTAAAAGAGGTAAAGATTAAGCTAAACATAATAAATATTGATCTTTTATATACTTTTACAGGATCTTTAGTTTTTGATACAATATATGTTGGAATAGTAAAAAAAATACCTGCAATAATCGAATTTAGTATAAATTCCCCTATAAATAGCTTAATTCCCATCTTCATCTACCTCAAGTTTATCAAGAAAAGCTCTTATTTTATCCCTCTCCTCTTTTGTTATTTTACCGCTTCCAAGAGCTTGTATAACAAGTTTATGTGCTGAACCACCAAATACAGTATCCATTAAATTACCTAAAATTCCGTTTTTAGTGTCTTTTTCCTTAATTTTAGCAGAGTATATGTGAGATCTTTTACTTGTATCCCTTAAAAGAAAACCTTTTTCAAACATTATCTGCATAACCTTTAAGGTTGTGGTGTATCCAACCCTCGTTTCAAGATTTTGAATATTATTTACACCTCTGACGGTTGTAGGTCCTTTTTCCCAAAGTATTTTTAGTATTGCTAACTCTTTAGTGGTAGGTTTTACAGACATACTAAATCTCCCGTAATACATCTTTTTTGTTAAATAGAGTAAACCTAAGATATCGTAAAAAGATCTAAGCTTTAAAGTTGATCCAATACGAATTCTTTCGTATTAAACAAAGTAACACAGAGAAAAGTTCAAAAAAAGTGAAAATTGTCTTAAATTAGGAACTAATGATTGTAAATATACTATATAATTTAAAATTATCACTATTTGAATTTTTATTCTTTTCGGCTATATTATTATACAAAATCTTTGAAGAGAAAATGGGGTTATGGCAAATTTAAAAGAGTTTTTTGATTACAATTTTATAGAGTTCGCAAACTATGTTGTTAAATATAGGGCTATTCCTGATATACATGATGGTTTTAAGCCTGTTCAGAGGCGTATTATCCACTCAATGCTTGAACTTGATGATGGTAAGTTCAATAAGGTAGCAAACATTGTTGGTAATACAATGAAATATCACCCTCACGGAGATGCTTCCATTTACGAATCTCTTGTAAATATGGCAAATAAAAATCTCTTTATTGAAAAGCAGGGTAATTTTGGTAATATATTCACAGGTGATAAGGCTGCTGCTGCAAGGTATATTGAAGCCAGATTAACACCTTTAGCAAAAGAGGTTTTATTAAATAAAGAACTTACTGACTACATTGACTCCTATGATGGAAGAAATAAGGAACCTATTATTTTCCCTGCAAAGATTCCTATTATTTTACTTTTAGGATCTGAAGGTATTGGTGTTGGTATGTCAACAAAGATTATGCCTCACAACTTTAATGAAGTATTAAACGCTCAAATATCATACTTGAAAGGTGAAGAGTTTACTCTATATCCAGATTTCCAACATGGCTGTATGATGGATGTAAGCGAGTATAATGATGGTAATGGAAAGATTAAACTTAGAGCTGTTGTTGAAACTGAAAGTGATAAAAAGATAGTTATAAGGAAGATACCTCATGGAACAACAACAGAATCTATTATAAACTCTATAGAGAAAGCTTCTAAAAAGGGTAAGATAAAGGTAACCTCCATAAACGATTATACAGCTTCCGAGATTGAGATTGAAGTGATTCTCGCAAGGGGGTATAAGGCACAGGATGCTATTACAGCTCTATACGCTTTTACCGATTGTCAGGTTAGTATCTCTCCTCAGACCCTCTGTTTAAATAACGGGCTTCCAAAAATTTACACTGTTTCAAATATTTTAAAATATTGTACAGATAACTTAGTAGATATTTTAACAAGAGAGCTTGAACTTAAACTTAAAAAACTTAAAGATGAACACCATTATAAGTCTCTTGCCCAAATTTTTATAGAGGAAAGGATATATAAAAGTATAGAGGAGGTTGAAACATATCCAAAGGTGATTAAAACAGTTATTCAAAACTTTGAACCATTTAGAGAAAAGTTAACTAGAGATATTACAAATGATGATGCAGAAAAGCTTTTGGCCCTCCAGATAAAGAGAATATCAAGATTTGATATAAACAAAAATAGAAAAGAGTTAAAAGAGATTTTGTCTGAGATCAAGAGAACAGAGGAGAGTTTGAAATCTATTGTTCCTTACACAATAAAATATATAAAATCCATTATTAAGGAGTATGGAGAGCAGTTCCCCAGAAAGACAGAAATTGAGAACTTAGAGGTGATAACCGCAAAAGATGCAGCTATTGAGAATATAAAACTCTACTATGATAGGAAAAATGGATATTTAGGAACTTCCGTGAAATCTGAGAACTCTATTTTGGTGAGTGAATTTTCAGATGTTATACTCTTCTATGGAAATGGAACATACAAGGTTGTGAGGGTTTCTGAAAAAGCTTTTGTAGGTAAAAATATTATCTATTTCAACAAGGCTGATTCCCAAGAGTCAAAGCTTAGAATCTACTCCATTGTTTACAGAGATAAAAAGAGTAAATTTTGTTTTATAAAGAGGTTTAAGGATATTAAATATATACTTGATAAGGAGTATAGATACTATCCCGAAGGTTGTAAACTTGAATATTTTACTGTGAGACAAAATCTCCATTTTACCTGCTACTTGGAAAGATTACCAAGAATGAGATCTTTTGTTAAAGAGTTTGATCTTAATGATTACAAAACAAAGGGTATAACAGCAAACGGACTTAGGATAATTGATAAAAATATTATCAAGATTAAAGTTGATAAGATATCAGAAGATGTTGAAAGTTCTCCCATTGATGAGTTTCAGGATAGATCAAAGCCGGAAACAGTAATACCCGAAGAACCCAGATTGTTTGATCTTGAGGAGGATTAGTTTCCTTTTTAATCTTTGTTTTTTTATAAAACATGATGTTGTTATAAGTTAGAGATGATTTTAAGGAGATTTTATGAAAAAATATACAATAGTAACAAACAATAAAAGAGTTGTTGAAAGGTTTAAAAATTTTTATACTATTGTTGAAACTTCCGATATAAACCACACCTTAATAAAGGCAAGAGATCTTATACATAAGGGTTATGTTTTAGAGACTCACCCTCTTGCAGGCAGTGTTAAACCTATGAAAAACCCTTTCAGATCTATTGTGTTGATAGAGTCTAATGAGGTCGATTTTAGAAGTGTGGATATTATGGAAAAAGCTCTTGAAAAGTATGAAATGTTTAGAAAATCACACAAAGAGATAGAGCTTCCTCAATCCATAATAGATGACTACATGGAGATAGATTTTTCACTTATGAATAGTGCAGATCAATCCATAAGAAGGGATTAAGAAAACTTTTCCGTAGTAATTTTTAGACAGGAGTGGTTTGGAATCATTTATAATTGAGATATCTGAAGATTTAACGACTGCAAGAGTCCAATTAAAGAGATTTAAAGATCTCTCCTCCGAAGATGTTATGAGAGCTCTCTACAAAGAGGGTGTGATTTTTGGTATTGATGAGAAAAAGATTAAAACTTTAATAGAATCCAAAAATCCTCTATGGAATGAAATTGCAAGAGCAACTTCTCCTATTGAGCCTATAGATGATAAACTTATATTTCTTGTTGATTTGGATAGTAGAGCTGTTGAGAAAAAGGGTAGAGTTGACTTTAGAAATAGGAGATATTTGAAAACTATTTCAAAAACAGAAGAGATTTTAAAGTTTATTCCCGGAGTTGATGGAGTTGAAGGTAAGCTTATCGATGGATCTACTTACCCTTTCAAAAAAAGAAGATCTATTATAAAACTTAAAAATTTTATAGATAAGAATAATATTGGTTTCAAAAAGCTTAGTAGTGGAGAGTTTATATGCTACTCTTTAATTGATGGAGAGTACTTTGTAGATAAAGGCAAACTCTTTGTTGTTAAAGATTTTATTTTAAAACATGATCTGGATTTTAGAACCGGAAGTCTAACGGCTGTTAATAGTTCCATTACAATAAAAGGGGATATTAAATCCGGATTTTCTGTTTCCACAAAGAGAGATATAAACGTAAGTGGCAATATTCTTAACGGTGGTATTAATTGTTGCTTCATAAAAGCAAAAGAGATAATGATGGGGGATAAGCCAATACATGCAAAAACTATTGTTGCTAACTATCTCTCTTCAAGAAAAAATATTTATTGTGAAGATGTTCAAATAAAAACAATACATGGTTCCTATTTGGGGAGTTGCTCCATAAAAGCAGATACTATATCTTTTGGAAAATACTTTTGTAAAGAAAGTTTAGTATCTAAACAGATAGGATCCCCTAATGGAGGATCTACATACATTGTTTTAGGATTTGATAAAATACTGTTTGATATATTGGAGGATAAAAGAAAAAATTTTTCTAAAGTTAGAAGAAAGGGTCGAGGTATGAGGATTGAAGTAGCTAAATGTTCTAATGAGATATCCTATCTTAGAAGTAGACATAAGAGGGGAGAGGTGGAAGATAATAGATACTACTCTTACCTTAACTATTTGGAGAGTGAACTTAGGCTATTAAAAGGAGATCTTTCCGTTGTTGAATCAAATGAGAAGGATCTCAAGATTGAGATTGAGAAGTTGGAGTATAAATTACGATTGAACTATGCCGCTTACATTGAGGTTGAAAAGTTGTATCCCGGAACAATTATAAGATTTGGCTACAATAAGCCTTTTGTTACATATAAAGAGTACAATAATGTTAGGATTGTGTACTCCGAAAAAGAGAGAGTTAAATTTTTAAAATTAAATTAGAGGAACTATGATTATACTTATCTTAGGTTTTTTAATAATTATAGCTATATTTTCTGCAATGATCTTTATTGAAAATTATAAGAGAAAAGGGAAAAGTGATCTTGAAGATTATGATCCAATGGATCCCAATAGTGTTAGAGAACTTCAAAACAGGATAAATGATGAGAAAAAAAATTGTCGTTAGAGGAAATCAAACCTCTTTCACTTCAAGATAAAGTTTATTATATTATAAGACTGTTGTTTTATTATCCAAGGAATTATTGTGAGAGAAACAGTACTTAGCGGAGCACAATTAGGTAACGAATCAGAAATAGAGAGATCTCTTAGACCAAGATTTCTTAAAGACTTTACAGGTCAAAAGAAGATAAGAGAAAATCTTAAAGTTTTTATTGAATCTGCTAAAATGAGAAATGAAAGTTTAGATCATACTCTTTTACACGGACCTCCGGGACTTGGAAAAACAACTTTGGCAAATATCATAGCTTCTGAAATGGGAGCTGATATAAAGATAACTTCAGGGCCGGTTTTGGAGAAGGCCGCAGATCTTGCAGGACTTTTAACAAATCTTCAAGATGGGGATATTTTGTTTATTGATGAGATACACAGACTTTCGCCCGTTATAGAGGAGTATCTTTATCCTGCTATGGAGGACTATACCATAGATATTATGCTTTCTACCGGACCTTCTGCAACTAGTGTTCAACTCAATCTTCCAAAATTTACTCTTGTAGGTGCAACAACGAGAGCAGGAAATTTAACATCACCAATGAGAGCGAGGTTTGGCGTTAATTTGAGAATGAACTACTATACACCTGAAGAGCTTGATTTTATTGTTAAAAGATCTGCCTATATTCTAGATATGGATATAGATGATGAAGCATCTTTTGAGATAGCAAGAAGATCTAGAGGTACTCCAAGAATTGCAAATAGAGTGCTTAGAAGAATAAGAGATTTTGCGATGGTGAAAACAGGTGGTAAAATTGATCTGCCCATAACTATTTTTGGAATGGAGGCCTTAGAGATTGATAATAAAGGTCTGGATAGTATGGATAAAAGTATTATTTCTGCCATTATTGAAAAGTTTAAGGGTGGTCCTGTTGGTATTAAGAATATTGCTGTTGCTGTTGGTGAGGAAGCTGAAACTCTTGAAGAGGTTTATGAACCTTATTTGATTCAAGAAGGATTTATTCAAAGAACCCAAAGAGGAAGAATGGTTACAGATCTTGCCTATAAACATTTTGGTTATGAGAATGAAAGAGGACAACTTAGTTTGTTATGAGAGTAGATGATTTTGATTATACTCTTCCGGAGGAGTTGATTGCTCAAAAACCTTTGGAAAATAGAGATCTGTGTAAGATGTTAACCGTGGATAGAAAAAGTGGTGAAACAAGATCGTTACAGTTTAGAGATATAAAAAAGATTCTCAAAAGAGGGGATCTCCTCGTAGTTAACGAAACAAAGGTTATACCAGCAAGATTTTATGCAAAGAGGGAGGATAATCCAAACTCTTCAACAGTTGAGATCTTTCTAATAAAAGAGATTAGTTTGAACAAATGGGAGGTTTTGGTTAAGCCGGGAAGAAGAGCAAAAGTTGGACACTCTTTTATTTTTGGAGATGATATAAAAGGAAAAATTGTTGAAGTTTTGGAGAGTGGTAACAGAATTTTATACTTTGACTACAACGAAGATATAAAATATAATCTTTTTACAATTGGTAATATTCCATTACCTCCTTATATTAAAAGAGAATCTAATGAAAGAGATATCTCTGATTATCAAACAGTTTTTGCCCAAAAAGAGGGTGCTGTGGCAGCCCCTACGGCAGGTCTTCACTTTACGAGATCCTTATTGGAAGAGATAGAATCCATAGGGGTTGAAATTGTTAAAATCGTTCTCCATGTAGGTATAGGAACGTTCAGACCTGTAAAAGTTGACACGGTTGAAGAGCATGAGATGCATAATGAGTCTTACGAGATTGAAGTAGATGCGGCAGAGAGGATAAATAAAGCAATTGATGAAAAGAGGAGAATTATAGCTGTGGGGACAACCTCTGTCAGAACTTTGGAATCAGGTGCTATTGGTAATAAAGTTGTTTCGGGAAAAGGTAACACTAAAATATTTATCTATCCGGGTTATAACTTTAAGATTATAAATGGTCTTATAACCAATTTCCATCTTCCTAAATCCACTCTTATTATGCTTGTTAGTGCTTTTGCCGGAAGAGAAAATATTATGAATGCTTACAAGAGAGCCGTAGAGGAAAAATATAGGTTCTTTAGTTATGGTGATGCAATGTTAATAATTTAGTGAAGTTTTTATGATTTGTAAGGAATGTAATACTCTAAATGCCAAGGAAGCAAAGTTTTGTGAAACCTGTGGTCGTAAAATAAAAATAAAAAAGCTAAAGTTTAAGGTTGAGAAAAAAGATGATAGAGGTATTGTTAAAAATTTACTTCTGAATAGGCATACAATAAAATATGTTGTCTCATCTGCTCTTATCTTATTTATTGTATTTTTTATTGTTATAAATATTGAGACTATCAATACAATAATTCCTGAAGCTAAAAATAAGTTTTCTTTATCTGAAAATTCAATATTTAGTGGGTTGATACCACCTAAAAAACAAGAGAAAAAGAAAGTAGAGGTTGAAGAGGTAGAGGAAAAAGTAGAAATAGAAAAACCAAAACCTAAAAAAATGGTAAAGAGAAAAAAATCAAAATATAATAGCTATACAGGTATGGTTAATAGAGATGATAAGGTAATCTATGGAGATGATGATAAAAGAATGGTATTGGTTCCTGGTCAAACAGTTACAATTGGTGATGATAACGATCCATTAGCGAACCCTAAACACAAAATTAAAGTTGACCCTTTCTATATGGATGTTTTTGAAGTTACCAACATCGAATTTAAAAGATTCCTTAGAGAAACAAATTATAAATCAATTGAAAGCTATCCCCATTTTCATAATCCAAGATTCAATAAAGATAAACAACCAATGATAAATGTTGAATATAAAGATGCTAAAGCTTATGCAGATTGGATAGGAAAAAGGTTGCCAACGGAAGAGGAGTGGGAGTGTGCCGCAAAGGGTGGTAAAGAGTACAGCTACCCTACAGGAGAGAATGTAAATAGAAGATTAGCAAATTATGGTAAAAAGATTAAAAATGGATCAACAACTATCATTGGTTCTTATGATCCAAACCCCTACGGAATATATGATCTTGCAGGTAATGTATCAGAAATTGTTTCGGGGGTTCTTTCTCCATACAGTGGTAACAATACAGCAAGTATAACATGGGGAAAGAGAACCAGTAGAGGGGGATCTTGGTTAAGTCAAAAAAGGGATTTAAAGAATTATATAAGAAGACCACTTGAAGTTGAATCAGAAGATATTGGAACAAGGGGTTTTAGATGTGTTATAAGTAAATCAGCTCTAAACTAGATAAACCGTTAATATATTAGGGAGTATAATAATGAGTAATATTTGTAAAAGGTGTGGATCTTTTAATGAGATTGGAGCAAAGATATGCTCTGAATGTAACGCAGAAATAAAGACAGGAAAGATCAAATCCAATTCCTCTGTAAAAAAGGACACAATAATAAATGGAGAAAGAAAATTAGGGTTTAAGATTAATCTTCGTAAATATGCTAGTGGTTATATTTTCATAATAATACTTATTCTTTCCACAATTTTTATCTTTACTGTAAATAGTGATAATTCCCTAAATATTACCGTTGCGAGTATTGTTGACAGTTTATCTACAAAAACTGTAAAGGATACAATAAATACTGCTGAGAAAGATAAAAAGGTTAAGAAAAAGAAAAAAAAGAAGATAGGTCCTAATTATGTGAAGAGGAGTATTAGAGATCTTCCAACATATAAAAGTTCCAAAGATGATATGCTTATGGTTTTGGTTCCGGCAGGAGAGTTTGAAATGGGAAGTAATAATGAAACCGATTTTGAATCTCCGGTACATAAGGTTACTACCAATAGTTTCTATATTGATGTTCACGAGGTGACAAATAGGCAATATAGAACATTTTTGGAAGCTACAGGTTATAAAGCTCCAAGTTTTATAGGTAGACAAAGATTTAATGGCCCCAACCAACCGGTTGTAGGTGTTAGTTATGAGGATGCAAAAGCTTATGCAGAATGGGTTGGTAAGAGGTTGCCAACAGAAGAGGAGTGGGAAAAAGCTTCAAGGGGAGGATTAAAAAATATAAAGTATCCGTTCAGCAAGGTTCCTGACCCCAAAAAATACTGTTACAATTTAAATCCTAATGAAGGAAACCCTATTGATGTTAAGTCTCTAAAGTATAACGACTATAAAATATACGACACTTCAGGTAATGTATATGAATGGACATCTTCTAAACCTAAATATTATGAAACCCAAAAAAATATGGTTGAAGGGGTTCAATATTTCAGAATTATCCGTGGAGGAAGCTGGAAGAGTACACCTGAAGATATAACAGTTTCAAAGAGAAAGTTTACAAAAACAAAAAACAAAAGAGATGATCTTGGTTTTAGATGTGTTATGGATAATTAGAGATTGTTTTAGAGAGGATCTTTGAAAAAGATTTTAATATTATGAAGAAAGAGATAGAGCTTTTAAAAGTTATAAAACAGTTAAGAAGTCAACTAAATTCAAGATTTGAACTTTATGGGAAAAAATCTATTGAGGGATCTTTTGATCCCTCTTTTAAATTTATACGAAAAAAGGTTTGTTTAGATCCTGAGAGGAAGATAGAACCCTATATTAGCAGTACTATAAGTTCTGAAGCTTTATCTAGAGAATCGGTTGTTGTAAACAATAGTAAAGATGCTGAAAAAGAGCTTATATTGCCAAATTATGATGGCATAAAAAGTCTCTATGATGAAGTTAAAGATTGTAGAGCTTGCAATCTTCACAAAAGTAGAATAAATACCGTTTTTGGTTCAGGTAGTGGAAGAATAAAGCTTATTTGTATTGGTGAAGCTCCGGGTGAAGAGGAGGATAAAAAAGGTCTTCCTTTTATTGGCAAAGCAGGAAAGCTTTTAACAAAAATGTTAGGTGCAATTGATATAAAAAGAGAGGATATTTTTATATGTAATGTCCTTAAGTGTAGACCACCTAAAAATAGAGATCCGCTACCTGAAGAGATTAAAAGCTGTTCAAGATACCTTGATATGCAGATAGATATATTAAAGCCTAAATTTATATTGGCTTTAGGTAGAGTTGCCGCCATGAGAATTTTAGGAGTTGAGAGAAGAATGGCTGAATTTAGAACAGGAGGTTACAGCTATAAGGGAATTCCTGTAATTGTTACTTATCATCCTTCAGCTCTACTTAGAAATCCCAAATGGAAAAGACCTGCATGGGAAGATCTGCAAAATCTGCAAAAACTGTTGAGGGAGAGTTAGATTGAAAAAGCTTAAGAGGGTAAAAGAGCTTAAAGAGCAGATAAAAAAACTTGATGATTACTACTATAACAAGAGTATATCAGCTGTTGGTGATTTTGAGTATGATATGCTTATAAATGAACTTGCGGAACTTGAAAAAGAGCTCGGTTTGATTAAAAATAAAGATGAGAGTGGTTCTGTAGGAGCTGACCATTTATCGGGATTTGAAAGAGTAAAACATAATCAAAAAATGCTTTCCATAGCAAATAGTTACTCAAGTGAAGATTTGATAGATTTTGATAATAGAGTAAAAAAGCTCATTGGTAAGAGCAATCTTCAGTATTGTGTGGAGCTTAAAATTGATGGTTTGGCTGTATCTCTTACCTACAAAAATGGGAATCTTGTTAGGGGAGTTACCAGAGGTGATGGTGAGTATGGTGATGATATAACAAGAAATATAAAGTTTATTAAAAATTTAACAAATAGGATTGATACTAAAGAAGAGGTAGAGCTTAGAGGTGAAATTTATATAAGCAAAAAGGATTTTATAGCCATAAATGAGGAGAAGATCTCTTTGGGAGAAAAAAGCTATGCAAATCCTAGAAATTTAGCGTCAGGCTCTATTAAAATGTTGGATACGGATCAGGTTAAAAAGAGAAACTTAAAAGTTATTACATACTCTGTTATATCTAAAAAAAGGGAAAATACTCATAGTGAAAATCTTGAATGGCTAAGAAGTTTAAACTTCCCTGCTCCAGAATATTTTAAAGTGTGTTCTTCTATTGAAGAGGTTATATCTGAGTGTAGATACTGGGAAGAGAGGAAAAATAGTTTAGAGTATGAAATTGATGGAATGGTTATAAAGGTTAATGATACTTCTTTATATAAAACCATAGGTGAAACGGCTAAATATCCTCGTTATATAATGGCTTACAAGTTTAAGGCAGATCAGAAAGAGACAACTTTAAAGGAGATAAACTTTCAAGTTGGAAGAACGGGGGCTGTTACCCCTGTTGCTGTTTTGGAACCTGTACAACTTGCAGGAACAATAGTACAGCATGCAACTCTTCACAACTCAGATGAGATTATTGCAAAAGATTTAAGAGTTGGAGATAGGGTAATTGTTGAAAAAGCCGGTGAGATTATTCCTCAAATTGTATCTAGCGTAAAGAGTAAGAGAAAGAAAGATTCTATACCATTTGAGATGATTAAAAATTGTCCTTCATGCAAATCTGTTCTAGTTAAGATTGAGGATGAGGTAATCTATAGATGTGTATCACCTCATTGTCCTGCCCAATTGGAGAGAAGGGTTGAACATTTTGTAAGTAAAGGTGCTATGGATATCTCCGGCATTGGTGGAAAAGTTGTTGAATTGCTGATAAATAAAAAGATTATTAAAGATGTTACAGATCTATATTCTATTACAAAAGATCAACTTATGGCTCTTGACAGAATGGGGGAAAAATCTACTGAAAACTTTTTAAGAGCTATAGAAAGTTCAAAAAAAAATAGTCTTGAGAGAGTAATTTTCGGTATTGGTATAAGATATGTGGGAGCAAAGGCATCTAGAATAGTTGCAAAACACTTTAAAACAATGGAAAATATTGCTAAGGCTGATTTTACGGAACTTCAATCTTTAGATGAGATAGGTGATAAGATAGCTGGATCTATACACAACTTCTTTAGAAATGAGGAGATGTTAGATCTTATTGAAAAACTTAAAAATCATGGATTGAATTTTGAGTATATTGGAGAAGAGGTTGATTTAGAACACCCTTTTGGAGGTAAAAAGTTTGTGCTTACAGGAACTCTTCAAACTATGGGAAGAACTGAAGCTAAATCTATTATACAATCCAAGGGTGGAGAGGTTACGGGATCTGTTTCCAAAAAAACCGATTTTATTGTAGCTGGAGAAAAAGCAGGATCTAAGCTTAAAAAAGGGCAAGAGCTTGGTATCACCATACTTTCTGAAGAAGAGTTTAAAAATATGATATAAAATTTTAGGAGGGGATATGTCAGAGATAAAAAATTTAGAACCAAAGATTGTTTGGGAGCAGTTTTATAATTTAACCCAAACCCCAAGACCTTCAAAAAAGGAGGAAAAAGCTGTTGAGTATCTTATCAATTTTGCTAAAGAGAACAATTTTAGCTATGATAAAGATAGTTCAAACAATGTAATCATAAGAAAAGATGCTTCCAAAGGTTGCGAAAACAAGGAATCAATTGTTATTCAAAATCACATTGATATGGTTTGTGAGAAGAATGATGATACAGAATTTAATTTTGACACAGATCCTATTGAAACATATATAGATGGAGAGTGGGTAACTGCTAAAGGTACTACTCTAGGTGCTGATAATGGAATTGGTGCTGCTATGGGTCTTGCTATTCTTTTGGATAAAGATCTTAAACATGGACCTCTTGAAGTTCTTTTTACAACAGATGAAGAGGAAGGAATGGGTGGAGCCATTGGTCTTTCAAAAGATTTCATTAAGAGTAGAAAGATGATCAACATTGATACTGAAGAGGAGGGAGCAATATACATAGGTTGTGCCGGTGGTAAATCTACTACTTTCGATGCAAAATTTGATGAAGTTGAAGTTGAGGGTATATCATATAATGTGAGCGTAAAGGGTCTTTTGGGTGGTCATAGTGGTCTTATGATAGATCAGCAACTTGGAAATGCTATAAAGCTATTGGCTAGAGTTTTGGTAAAGCTTAAGTGTGAAGGTAAATTTCTACATATAGTTTCTCTCAATGGTGGAGATAAGCATAACGCTATACCTAGAGAGGCAGGTTGTAAACTTATATTAGGTAATGCAATAGATAAAGATGCTATCTCAAAAGAGTTTACCCAAATATTTAGAAACGAACTTAAAGGTATTGATGAGGGCGTTGAGGTTAAAATCTCTGATGGTGAAAACTATAAAAGATGTTTATGCTTTGAAGATTCAATGAGAGTTGTTGATCTTATTTTAGCTATTCCACATGGAGTTCAGTCTTATAGCAAAGAGATACATGGTCTTGTTGAAAGTTCTACAAATCTTGCTTCGTTTAATATTAAAAATGGTGAACTTTCTATGGTTAGTAGTCAAAGATCTTCAGTTTCCTCTAAGGTTACAGAGGTTTCTGATAGTGTAAAAGCTTGTGGAAATCTAGCCGGTGTTAATGTTGAAACAGGTGATGGATATCCTGCTTGGCAACCAAATTTTGATTCAGATCTTGTAAAAAAGAGTGGAGATATATATAAAAAATTGTTTAATAAAGAGGTTGGTGTAAAGGTTATTCATGCAGGTTTGGAGTGTGGACTATTATCTGAAAAATATCCCGATATGGAGATGATTAGTGTTGGTCCTGATATTACCGGAGCTCACTCTCCTGATGAGAGCTTAAAAATAAGTAGTGTTAAAAATGTTTACACTTTTGTTAGAGAACTTGTGGAAAGTTTATAACTGTTTAAGGGTTAATGATTCTGTTTTATCTTTAAAATGGAATAGCCATTAGGTGCTCTTGTTTTATCTTTCGGTAGATCTGACTAAGATCTACTAAAAGAAGGTTAAGAGCATGCTATTTGACAGGTCGTGTAGATATAGCCAAACTGCAAGCTTCTCAGCTGATAGGTGTTGAAGCTTGCAGTTGATATAAATAGAGAGAAGAGATAGAACAAAGAATCTGCCTTTTCTATCTCTTTGTGGTAGGCGTTAAAAACTCTTTTCTATAACCTACTCTTTTAATATCTGTTACTTTGTACCCATTTTGCCGTAAACGGATAGTGTTTGATCTTTTAAAAGGAGATCCTAACTAAAATCATAAACTTATCAAAGATTTTACTTGTATATAGCAAAATCCGTACATAATATTACTACCAATAAGTTTTATGCTCATATTAGTTGAAACTTAGTTGTTAAACCTTTATATTATAGGGTAACTTAAAATCTTTTAAATGAGTATTATTTCAAAGTTAACTAGTTGAAAATAGTTTGGAGATCCTTAATGTTAAAAATATTTTTGCTAACAGCATCTGTTTTTGCTTTCCTCTTTGTAGGAATGGGATTAAAGATGTTGGTTTCCGGTAGGGCTACAAAAAAAGCTTGTTCATGTAGCTTTGGAGGGAATGATCTTAAGCCGTCTGGTTCGTGCTGTGGGGGTAGTAACCCCAACAAAAGGATTGAAATAAAGAAAATAACTTAAATTAGGAAAGCGGAAAGCCTATGAAGCATATTAAGCTAAAGAAAGGTTATGATATCAGAATTGATGGGGATTTCTCTGACCCGAAAATCAAAGATGATTTTATTGTTCCTGATCTTGTAGCTGTTAAACCTATTGATTTTACCGGTATTAAAGAGAAGCTTATGGTAAAAGAGGGTGATAAGGTAAAAATTGGTACACCTCTCTTTTATGCAAAGCATGATGATAGAATCAAATTTGTTTCACCTGTTAGCGGGGAAGTTAAATCTATAGTTAGAGGTGAGAGAAGAAAGGTTTTGGAGATTGTTGTTGAGAACGACAAAAAGAGTGAAAGATTAGACCTTAGTGTAAAAGATGGTAATAGAGAGGAGATTTTAGATTCTCTTTTAAAATCAGGTGTGTTCCCTACCATTAGACAAAGACCTTTCAATAAAATTGCAGATGTTGATAAAATACCAAGAGATATTTTTATCTCATTTTTTGATTCAGCTCCACTGGGAGTTGATTTCTTGTTTATTGCTAACCAGTATGATGGTGAGCTAAAAAAAGGTATAGAGGTTTTTAAGAAGTTAACAAATGGTTCTATTTACATAGGTGTTAACTCTGATAATATCCCCAAAATTGATGGTGTTGAATTTGTTAAGTTTACAGGACCTCATCCTTCGGGAACTGTAGGGATTCAGATCCATCACATCTCACCTATTAAGGGTAAAAATGATATTGTTTGGGGATTAGATCTCAGTGATCTTATTAGAGTAGGAACACTTTTCAAAGAGAAGAAATTTCCTGACTGCAAGATTGTTAAGGCTGTGGGAACAAATAGTTTAAATCCCGGTTACTATAAAGTTACCAATGGTGCGAAAATTAACTCATTTGTAGAGGCTAAAGAAAACTCAAGAGTTGTATCGGGAAATCTATTAACAGGTAGAAATGTAGGCAATGAAGGGTATCTTGGCTTCTATGATAATCTTATATCTATTATACCTGAGCCTAATGAAGCTAAATTTCTTGGCTGGTCAATGCCCGGTTTTGGAGTAGAATCATACTCAAGAACCATGATAACGGGGTTTATGTCAAAGCTAAAGAAGTTTAATATAGATGCCGGTATCAATGGTGGCAAGAGAGCTTTTATATCTTCGGGAAATTATGAAACTGTAGTTCCTATGGATATCTATCCCGTATATCTCATTAAGGCTATCTTAGCTGAAGAGATTGAGGAGATGGAGGCTTTGGGTATCTATGAAGTTAGTGAAGAAGAACTAGCTTTATGTGAGTTTATCTGTCCTTCAAAAATTGAGTGGCAGGAGATTGTTAGAAAAGGTTTAGATCTTATGGAAAAAGAGGCTTAAACAATAGAGCTTAAAAGATCTCTTTTAGATTGAAGTAAGTTGGAAGTAATCAATAATATAATTTTGGATTATGTAGATGAAATTTTTACACAATATGTTAGAAAAGGTTAAGCCTAATTTTGAAAAGGGTGGGAAGTATGAAAAGCTTTACCCTCTTTTTGAGATGACAGAAACCTTTCTATTTAGTCAACCTATACCTACAAAAAAGGGTGCTCATATAAGGGATGGTGTTGATTCAAAAAGATTTATGACGATGGTTATATATGCACTAATGCCTGCTATGCTTTTTGGAATGTATAACATTGGATTTCAGCACTATAAATCAATAGGAGCAGAAGCTTCTATTTTTGAAATGTTTATTAAAGGAGCATGGTCACTAATACCCATATACATAGTAACTTTTGGAGTTGGAGGCTTTTGGGAGATGCTTTTTTCTGTAATAAGAAAGCATGAGATAAATGAAGGTCTCTTGGTTACCGGTTTTTTGATACCTCTAATTGTACCACCTACCATACCGCTTTGGCAACTTGCTATTGCTGTTTCTTTTGGTGTTGTAATAGCTAAAGAGGTTTTTGGAGGAACGGGAATGAATATATTTAATCCCGCTCTTATGGCAAGAGCTTTTCTGTTTTTTGCTTATCCAAAAAATATTTCAGGTAATAGTGTATGGACTGTTTTTGGCGATAAAACCATTGATGCCTACACATCGGCAACCCCTCTTTCTGTAGTGGTTGAGGGATCTACAACTACTACTCCTGTTGTGGATAATCTTTTGAGTTCAGGATACTCATTTATGGATATGTTCTTAGGATTTATTCCGGGTTCTGTTGGAGAGGTGTCAACGTTGGCAATACTTTTGGGTGCAGCTTTCCTTATAATAACAGGTGTGGGAAGCTGGAGAATTATGTTGTCAATCTTTGTAGGAGGATATCTAATGGCACTTTTGATGAACGGCTTTGCTCCTGATTCTTCATCTCTTCTTGCCATACCTCCTCACTATCACATGGTTATGGGTGGATTTGCTTTTGGTGCCGTTTTTATGGCAACAGATCCTATATCTGCTTCCCAAACCAATAAAGGAAAATATATTTATGGATTTTTAATTGGTGTTATAGCAATAATTATAAGATCTTTAAACCCTGCTTATCCTGAGGGTATGATGCTTTCTATTCTGTTTATGAATGCTTTTGCACCACTTATTGACCACTATATTGTTGCCGGAAATAAGAAAAGGAGGTTAAACTATGGTAAATAAGGAAAGTAACCTCTATACATTGGTTTTTGCCAGTTTGATTACTATTTTCTGTGCTGTTCTTCTTTCGTTTACCTCATTTTCTTTGAAAGAAAAGCAAGAGAAAAATCTTGAGGTGGATTCAAAAAAGAATATATTAAAAGCCGTTACTCTTTTAAAAGATGGAAAAGAGTATTCTCAAGAGGAGATATTGGATCTCTACAAAAACTCTATTGAAGAGAAGTCTGTTGATGATAATGGTAACTTCACAACCAAAGGTAATAAGGTTTATATTGCCAAAAAAGATGGTAAGATTATCTCATATTGCATACCTATTGAGGGTAAAGGGTTGTGGTCAACTATATATGGTTACATGGCTCTTGAAAAAGATTGTAATAGAGTTAAGGGTATAACATTTTATAAGCATGGTGAAACTCCGGGACTTGGAGGAGAGATATCTCAGCCATGGTTTATGAAAAACTACATTGGTAAAGAGATCTTTAATAGTTCGGGAGAGTTAGCTTCTATAACAATTCTTAAAGGTAAGGTAAATCTTCAAAACAGTGAATCTTCACACCAAGTTGATGGTATAAGTGGAGCAACCCTTACATGTAAGGGTGTAAATAAATTTATTAAGGAAGATCTTACTACATACAAACCATTCTTTAACAAAATAAAAGGGGGTATGTAATGGATTTAAAGCTTATAAAAGATCCTATCTTTAAAAATAACCCCATAACAGTTCAGGTGCTTGGAATCTGTTCTGCTTTGGCTGTAACAACACAGTTAAAACTTTCAATAGTTATGGGGATTGCCGTAACATTTGTGGTAGTTTTCTCAAACTTCTTCACATCTATCATAAGAAATTTTATTCCCAACAAGATCCGTATTATTGTTGAGATGGCTATAATTGCAACTTTTGTAATCTTAGTAGATGAGTTTTTGAAAGCTTTTGCTTTTAATGTTTCTAAACAGCTTTCAGTATTTGTGGGACTAATTATAACAAACTGTATCGTACTTGGAAGACTTGAAGCATTTGCTATGGGAAACAAACCCGGAGCATCTGTTCTTGATGGTTTTGGTAACGGTTTGGGTTATGCTTTAATCTTGGTTGTAGTAGGTTTCTTTAGAGAGCTGTTAGGATCAGGAAAACTTATGGGAATAAAGGTTATTCCTGAAAGTTTTTACAATTTTGGATATGTTGATAATGGTATTATGGTTTTGGCACCGGGGGTGTTTTTCCTTCTTGCAATCATAATTTGGATCCATAGATCTATTACCGGAAACAAAGAAGCATAAAGAACTATAAATTAAAGATTAGGAATAGATTATGGATTTAGTAAATCTGGCAATAAAATCAATATTCATTGAAAATATTGCTCTATCATTCTTCTTGGGAATGTGCTCCTTTTTGGCTGTTTCCAAAAAATTAAAGACTGCTGTAGGTCTTGGATTGGCAGTTGTTTTTGTAGCTACCATTACTGCTCCCGTTAACTGGGTTATAAAAAAGTATATTCTTAGCAAGGGTGCTTTAGTATGGCTTGATCCTTCATTTGCAGATACTGATCTTTCATTTCTTTCACTAATTGTATTTATTGGTGTTATTGCAGCAATGGTACAGATAGTGGAGATGACAGTTGAAAAGGTTTCGGAATCACTATACAACGCTTTGGGTATCTTTCTTCCTTTAATTACCGTAAACTGTGCAATTTTAGGTATATCCCTGTTTATGGTTGAAAGAAACTATACATTAGCCGAAACAACAGTTTTTGGTGCTTCCTCAGGATTTGGTTTCTTTTTAGCTATGGCTGCACTAGCCGCAATAAGAGAGAAGCTAAAATATTCAAATGTTCCAAATGGATTGAGAGGTCTTGGTATAACAATGATAACAACCGGACTTCTTGCGATGGCTTTTATGTCATTTTCCGGAATAAACTTAGGTTAATTTAAAGGTAAATTAGGAGTAGATAATATGTCAATTATCTTAATTAGTACAGTTGTATTTCTTGTGATTATCCTAATCCTTACCGTTGCAATAATCTTTTCTGAGAAGTTCCTTGTTGATAAGGGTAATGTAAAGATTAAGATTAATGAAGGATCTGATAAGGATTTTGAAGTAGAGTCGGGACAAACTCTTCTAAATACACTCTCAAATCAAGGGATACTACTACCTTCAGCTTGCGGTGGAGGTGGTACTTGTGGTGTTTGTAGATGTCAAGTTAAAGAGGGTGGAGGGGATCTCCTTCCAACAGAAGAGAGTCATATTACAAGAGCAGAAGCTAAAGATAACTGGAGGCTTGCTTGTCAGGTAAAGGTTAAAAAAGATATGGAACTTGAGATTCCAGAGGAGTATTTTAATATTAAAAAGTGGGAATGTGAAGTTATATCAAATAAAAATGTTTCCACATATATTAAAGAGTTTGTACTAAGGCTTCCTCCGGGTGAGCATATGCATTTCAAAGCCGGTGGATATATCCAAATAGATCTTCCAAAGTATGATATAAAATTTTCTGATATGGATATTGAGGATGAGTACAAAGATGAGTGGAATCAATACAAAATGTTTGATCTTACCGTAAAAAATAACGAGGAAAGCGTAAGGGCATACTCTATGGCTAACTATCCTGCTGAGGGTGATATAGTTATGTTAAATGTTAGAATCTGTCCTCCACCTTGGGATAGAGCTAAGAATCAGTATATGAATGTTCCTCCGGGAATTTCATCTTCGTATGTATTTAGTCGTAAACCCGGTGATAAGGTAACTGTTTCTGGTGCTTACGGTGAGTTCTTTATAAATGAAGATAGTGAAAGCGAAATGTGTTACATTGGTGGTGGTGCAGGTATGGCTCCAATGAGATCCCATATTATGCATTTGTTCAAAACTATGAAAACCAAGAGGAAGGTAACATTCTGGTACGGTGCAAGATCTGTTAAAGAACTTTTCTATCTTGATGATTTTAAAGCTCTTGAAGAGGAGTTTGAAAACTTTACATTCAATATAGCTCTTTCTGATGCTACTCCAGAAGATAAATGGGAAGGTATGACAGGGTTTATCCATGCAGCTCTTCGTGATAACTATCTGTTAGAGCATGAAGCTCCTGAAGATATTGAGTACTATCTTTGTGGACCTCCTATGATGATTGATGCAGTAAATAAGATGCTCTTTGATCTAGGTGTTGAGAAAGAGATGATTAGATATGATGAGTTCTAGGATTTTATAGAAAATGGAAAAAGGGATCAAAATTTGATCCCTTTTTTGTTCTGGAAATAAAGGATATAAGGGTAAAGATAACCTCAGTTCGAGATAGGTATTTATCCAATATTTGTTTTATCTCGAATGATACAACTGTATTGATCAGTCTGGGAAAAGTTTTAAGATTTTTTAAAATCTACAGGCTACCGATAAGCTTCGCATTACTGCGTTATCAAATTTTTATGTTCAAATTACCCAGTATTTCTAGGCTATGGATCAGATAAAAATTGGATTCTTTATACTACTAGTTTATCGAAATTCTGACTTTTTATAGTACTTTTTTTGTATCCAAAGATCCTCTTTTTCTTATCAAAAAGAATCAAAAGATTAAATAAAAAAAAGAGGATGCCAAACTTTTGAACATCCTCTTTCTATATTTAGAGCTTAATGAATTACATCATTCCGCCCATACCACCCATTCCGCCCATTCCTGGATCCATAGGCATTTGAGGAGTCTCTTTTTCCGGAACATCAGCTACAACAGCTTCAGTAGTAAGTAGCATACTTGCAATAGAAGCTGCATTTTCTAAAGCAGTTAGTGTAACTTTAGTTGGATCAATAACACCTGCTTCATAAAGGTTTTCATACTTTTCAGTTCTTGCATTAAAACCAAAGTCAAAAGTTTTACTTGAGATTACCTTGTTAACTATTACAGATCCCTCAAGACCTGCATTTTCAACAATCTGTCTCAAAGGAGCTTCAAGAGATTTTATCAAGATATCTAAACCAAGTTTTTCATCTCCTGTAACCTTAACTTTTTTAACCTCTGCAATAGCTCTTATAAGAGCAACTCCACCACCCGGAACAATACCTTCCTCAACAGCAGCTCTTGTTGCATTTAGAGCGTCATCAACTCTATCTTTAATCTCTTTCATCTCAACTTCAGAAGCAGCACCAACCTTAATAACTGCTACACCACCTGAAAGCTTTGCTAATCTTTCTTGAAGTTTCTCTTTATCGTAATCAGAAGTTGTTAATTCAATCTGCTTCTTAATATCAGCAATTCTTGCATTAATATTTTCCTCTGCACCATATCCGTCAACAATTTTAGTATTCTCTTTATCAATGATAACAGATTTAGCTCTACCAAGATCTTCTATAGTAGCATTTTCAATCTTGTAGCCAAGCTCTTCTGTTATAAATTTACCACCTGTCAGTTCAGCAATATCTTTAAGCATCTCTTTTCTTCTGTCGCCAAATCCCGGAGCTTTAACAGCAGCAATCTTTAATGCTCCTCTCAATCTGTTTACAACAAGAGTTGCTAAAGCTTCACCCTCTACATCTTCAGCAATAATTAAAAGAGGCTTTCCATTTTGAGCTGAAGCTTCAAGTAAAGGTACTATCTCTTTAATATTTGATATTTTTTTCTCATAAATGAGTATATAAGGATCCTCTAAAACAGCTTGCATAGATTCTGAGTCTGTTACAAAGTATGGAGAAAGATACCCTCTGTCAAACTGCATACCTTTTACAACATCTAAAGAGCTTTCCATTGATTTTGCTTCTTCAACAGTTATTACACCTGAAGTTCCAACCTCTTTCATAGCATCGGAGATCATAGAACCAATGGTTTGATCATTGTTTGCAGATATAGCTGCAACCTGTTTAATATCTTCAAAAGAGTCTGAAATTTTCTTAGTCTTTGATAGAAGGAACTCTTTTACGGCAGCAACACCTTTATCAATACCTTTCTTTACATCTGTAGGGTTTGCACCTGCTGTAATATTCTTGATTCCTTGCTCAATAATAGCTTGAGCCATTACGGTAGCTGTTGTAGTACCGTCACCGGCCTTATCAGAAGTTTTAGAAGCAACCTCTTTTACCATCTCAGCACCCATCTTTTGGATAGGTTCGTCAAGCTCAATCTCTTTAGCTACGGAAACACCGTCTTTTGTGATAGTTGGAGCACCAAATTTTTTATCTAAAACAACATTTCTACCCTTAGGTCCTAATGTAACCTTTACAGTATTTGCAAGAATATCAACACCCTTTTTTAGTTCTGTTCTTGCATCAAATCCAAATTGAATAAGTTTCGACATTATTAATATCTCCTAATTTTACATATAAGTTTTAAACTTTGATTGTTATCTATTCAACAACAGCCAATATATCTTCCAAATTTAGAACAAGATATTTCTCATCATCAAGCTTAACTTCTGTTCCGGAGTATTTTCCAAAAAGAACTTGATCATCAAGTTTTATATCTTTTTTCACATCCTCACCTGTTCCAATAGCAATCACTTTGCCCATTTGAGGTTTCTCTTTTTCAGCTGAATCAGGAAGAAAGATACCTCCTGCTGTTTTGTTCTCCTCTTTTTCAATCGGCTTAACAACTACTCTGTTTTGTATAGGTTTGAATTTTGCCATTTTGTTCTCCTTTTTATAGTAATTTTAGTTTAAGTTCAACAATCTTATGTGTTGTGCAATTAGGATGCCATTTGAAATGCTATGCCTATAACTTTTGTTTCTGCTTCTTTTGGCATAGTTTGTCATCTAAAACATATGACAATGGCAGAATATCTACAGAGCTTATTATTAGCTTTTACTAATTTTACACTCCAAGATCTTTGACAAAAATATATAGATATAATTGTAAAAAAAATGATTGAATTCTTATCTACATTAGTATTATCATTATAATACTATGTTAATGGTTCTCTGTTAAGGTTGTTGAAAATGTATAATTTCTAATCTTTTATAGTTAAAAGCATAATTTTTATATGGATTTATTATTACACTTTACAACCTCTTTTCTATATGGTAGAACTATTTAGATAGAGTATTTAACAGAGTTGTCTTATAGTTTTGAAATTAACTATTGGGTAAGAATAGATAAAAGAAAAAATTAAGGATGGTATTGTATGAACATTCATGAGTATCAGGCAAAAGCACTGATGTCAGAGTATAAGGTTCCGACTACTAAAGGTGGCGTAGCTTTAACTCCAAGCGAAGCAGTAGAGATTGCAAAATCTTTAGGTGGCGAAATATGGGTTGTTAAGGCTCAAATTCACGCAGGTGGAAGAGGAAAAGCCGGAGGTGTTAAGCTTTCAAGATCTTTGGAGGAGGTTAAATCTAATGCTGAGGATATTTTAGGAAAAACTTTGGTAACTCATCAAACAGGACCTGAAGGAAAACTTGTAAAAAAGGTTTATGTTGAGAAGGGTATTAATATAGAGAGAGAGTTTTACTTAGGAATGGTTTTAGATCGTGCAGCTGAGATGCCTGTTATGATGGCTTCAACTGAAGGTGGTGTTGAGATTGAAAAGGTTGCTGCAGAGACTCCTGAAAAGATAGTTACAGTTACAATAGATCCATCTATAGGGTTTAAATCTTTCCATGGAAATCAACTTGCTTCAGGTTTAAATCTTACTAAAGAGGAATCAAAGCAATTTATTAAATTTGCTCAACTTCTGTACAAGGTTTATACTGAAAAAGATTCAAATATGGTTGAGATAAATCCTCTTGTAAAAACAAAAGAGGGTGATTTCCTTGCTCTAGATGCTAAGTTTGGATTTGATGATAACGCTCTTTTAAGACACCCTGATATTAGTGAAATGAGGGATTTTGATGAAGAGGAGCCAACAGAAACAGAAGCTTCAAATTATGATCTCAGTTATGTTAAGCTTGACGGTAATGTTGGTTGTATGGTTAACGGAGCCGGTTTAGCTATGTCCACTATGGATATTATCAAGTTCTATGGTGGTGAGCCTGCAAACTTCTTGGATGTAGGAGGTGCTGCAAGTGCTGAAACTGTTGCAAAAGGTTTTGAGATAATATTAAAAGATCCTAATGTGAAAGCTATTTTTGTTAACATCTTTGGTGGTATTGTAAGATGTGACAGGGTTGCAAATGGTATTATTGAAGCTACCAAAGCTATAAATGTAAAGGTTCCTATTATTGTAAGATTAGATGGAACTAATGCTGATATTGCAAAGGATATATTGGATAATAGTACCTTGAATAATATTATATCTGCAGATGATTTAGCAGATGGTGCAAAAAAATCTGTTAAGGTTGTTAAGGGGGATAAATAATGTCAATTTTAGTAAATAAAGATAGTAGAATTATTGTTCAGGGTTTTACAGGTAAAGAGGGAACTTTCCATGCTACTCAGTGTATTGAGTATGGTACAAATGTTGTTGGAGGAGTTACCCCGGGTAAAGGTGGAACTACTCATCTTGACAGACCTGTATTTAATACAGTTAGAGAAGCTGTAAAAGAGACAAAGGCTGATGTCTCTTTAATCTTTGTTCCTCCTTTTTTTGCAGCTGATGCGGTTATTGAGGCAGCTGAAGCAGGAATTAAACTTATTGTTTGTATAACAGAGGGTATTCCTGTAAAAGATATGATGAGAGCTAAGCCTTATGTTGAAAAGATGGGGGCTAAGATGATAGGACCTAATTGCCCCGGTATCATCACTTCTGATGAATCTAAAATTGGTATTATGCCGGGCTTTATCTTTGAAAAAGGTAGAGTTGGTGTTATCAGTAAATCAGGTACTTTAACTTATGAGGCTGTAAATCAGGTAGTTAAGGCCGGTTTAGGTGTAACTACTGCTATTGGTATTGGTGGAGATCCTATCATTGGTCTTTCATACATTGAACTATTAGAGATGTTTGAAGCTGATCCTGAAACTGAAGCTGTTGTAATTATTGGTGAAATTGGCGGAACTTTAGAGATTGAGGCTGCTGAATTTATAAAGAAAAATATGAAGAAGCCTGTTGTAGCTTTTATTGCAGGACAAACAGCACCAAAGGGTAAGAGAATGGGTCATGCCGGAGCTATTATTGCAGGTGGTAAAGGAACTGCAAAAGATAAGATGGATGCTTTGGAAGCTGCCGGAGCTTATGTTTGTAAAACTCCTGCTGAGATTGGAGATATGACTAAGAAAGCTTTGGGTGTTGAATAGATCAATCTTAATAGTTTTAGATTATAAGAGTTTGTCTCTTTGTAAAAAACCCTCCTTAAAAAGGAGGGTTTTTTTATTGTATACAATAGAATATATTTAACTTTATAGCTATGCTTTTATTATAAGCATTTTAGTTTGACATAATTATTAAACCAATATTTAATGTAATAAGTATAAATATCTATAGAAAAGAAATTTCTCTGAGGCTCTCGAAGGGAATGAAAACTATAATCATATAATTATACCCTTTGAGAACCTCAGGGTGCAGATATAATTTGTACTTCTAGATTTAATTATTACATAAGATACTCTATTATTTTCATATAGAACTCGGGTTGAAATATAGAAAATTTAGATTATTTATCAAGATCTCTATCCCCTCCATTCAATAGAGGGAACTATATCTCTTAAATTTGAAAGGATCTCCTCCCTTTCCTCCCTTTTATAAGGGTTATAGCTTTTATAAGAGGGTATATAACTATTTTCAGGTACAAAATCTTGTAAAATATACCTCTTACAATCTTTAATGGGACTACAGATAGATCTCAACCTTTCCAAACTATGGATCTCCTCTATAGTGGTTGTTCTAAACTCATAATCAATATCTGAACTAAGAATTAGATCAATAGAGGTTTTAACTCTTCTATCTATATCTGAAATCTTGGTATAGTTTTTATACTCATCAATAGGAAGTTTTATATCCATGGCAATGTAATCTAATAAGTTTAGATCTATCATCTTTTTTAATATACAGGGATTTGATCCATTTGTATCAAGCTTAATATTAAACCCCATAGATCTAACCTTTTGGATAAACTCTATAATATCTTCTTGAAGTGTGGGTTCTCCACCACTGATTACAACACCTGAAAGTTTTCCAATCCTGCTTTCTAGAAATGAAAAAACCTCGCTCTCCTCTATGGTGTCAGATCCATTTTCCAGCAGAAAACCATTATGGCAAAAAGGGCATAAAAAATTACACCCTTTAGTAAATAGTATTGCTGATATATTGCTTGGAAAATCACTTAAACTAAATTTATGAACAGCAGCAATCTGCAATCTCCCTCTCCTTGTACGATGAAAGAATAAATGTTTTACGAGCTTTAAACTCCTCCTGTTTGCCATCATTCCATTGATTGATAGGTCTTATATATCCAACTACTCTTGAATATATTTCACAAGTAGATTGACAATCAGGGCAGATCTCTACCTCTCCGTTTAGATAGCCGTGTGTAGGACATATACTAAAAGTAGGTGATATGGTGAAATATGGCAATCTATACTCATGACAAATCTTTTTTACCAAAAATTTTACACTTTGAGGATTGAGATTTTTCTCTCCGGTAAATAGATGGAGAACAGTACCTCCGGTGTACTTTGTTTGAAGCTCATCCTGTTGATCCAACACCTCAAAAGGATCGCTTGAGTAGTTTACAGGAAGCTGAGTAGAGTTAGTATAGTAAGGGCTTCCTCCCTCTCTATGGTTCTCCTCATTTGCACATATAATATCAGGGAAAGACTCCTTATCGAGCTTAGCTAACCTGAAAGTTGTACCCTCTGCCGGAGTAGCTTCAAGGTTGTAGTTGTTGCCTGTCTCTTTCTGGAATTTGATTAGAGTATCTCTAATATAATCCATTACCATTAGAGATAGTTCTTTACCTTCTGTAGATTCAATACCAAAACCTTTAAGGTTTAAAAGGGCTTCATTCATACCTAAAATACCAATTGTAGAGAAGTGGTTTTTCCAATAGACACCATATCTCTCTTTAATATATCTCAAGTAAAATTTTGTATATGGATACAGATTGGAATCTGTCAGTTTTTCAAGCACCTTTCTCTTGGTCTCTAAACTATCCTTTGCTATCTCCATCATCTCTTTAAGATTTTTAAGAAACTTATCGAGATCTCCATTTGATTTATAGGCTAACCTTGGAAGATTTAGGGTTACCACACCAATGGATCCTGTTAGAGGGTTTGCTCCAAACAATCCTCCACCTCTACTTTCAAGTTCTCTTGTATCCAATCTCAATCTACAACACATTGAACGGGAATCATCTGGGCTTAAATCGGAGTTTATAAAGTTTGAAAAGTATGGGATTCCATATTTTGCTGTAGATTCCCAAAGAGGATCCAAATCCCTATTTTCCCAATCAAAATCCTTCGTGATATTATATGTAGGTATTGGGAAGGTAAACACTCTTCCTCTGGCATCACCTTCATTCATAACCTCAAGGTAAGCTCTATTGATGAGATTCATCTCCTCTTGATACTCAGAATAGGTAGTTTCCATAGGTTCACCACCAATGATTACAGGGTTATCCGCAAAGGTAGATGGAGGAACTAAATCCATAGTTATATTGGTAAACGGGGTTTGGAAACCAACTCTTGTAGGTACATTTATATTGAAGATAAACTCCTGTATTGCCTGTTTTACCTCTTTGTAATCGAGATTATCATATCTTACAAAAGGTGCTAATAGTGTATCAAAACTTGAAAGAGCCTGAGCTCCTGCCGCTTCACCTTGGAGGGTGTAGAAGAAGTTTACAATCTGTCCTAGAGCTGTTTTAAAATGTTTAGGAGGTTTACTCTCAACCTTTCCACTAACACCTCTGAAACCTTGGCATAAAAGATCATGGAGATCCCAACCAACACAGTAAACAGATATTAGGTTAAGATCGTGAATATGCAGATCCCCATTTTGATGGGCCTTCTTTATTTTTGAGCTATAGATTTTGTTTAGCCAATAGGTCTTACTTACCTCTGAAGCTAAATAGTTGTTTAAACCTTGGAGAGAGAAGCACATATTTGAGTTCTCTTTTACCTGCCAATCGAGTTTAGAAAGGTAACTATCCACCATATCTATGTTGGAGCTGGATATGATATCTCTAATCTTTGAGTGTTGATCTCTATATATAATGTAGGCTTTTGCGGTAGATTTATACGGTGAGTTTAGAAGAACCTCTTCGACAATATCTTGAACCTCTTCAACGGTGGGGATCTCATTTTCAGTTGTCTGTTCAAGTAAGCTTAAAACCTTCAATGTTAAACTTTTTGCTATCTCAAAACCAAACTCCCCCGTTTCCTTTCCGGCTTTACCAATGGCATCTCTAATCTTCTTGGAGTTGAAATCGAAGATTTGACCATCCCTCTTTCTTATCTTGCTAAACACTGATTACTCCTACTTTTTGATACAACTTTACAGCTTTTTGAATAGTATTAGATCTAAACATGAAAGTTTTACTATTTTCAGGTTGTTTTACAAAAAAGAAACTATTATAAATGTCCTTATAATTTCTGTTTCAGATCTCATTTTTCCCTTGAAAATCGATCAACTTACAAAAGTGAAATTATACTAAAAAAATAGTAGAGTCAATAATTATTTTTCTTTAGCCTTAAATTATTTTTTATAGGTTTTTTACTATATATAGTGGCTTCTCTTTTTATCCTTATACTATATATGGTTAACATGGAAAATTATATTTTTTCTGTTTTTTGTAAAATATTCTTTAGATTTACCTCTGTAAACCATGGTGCTTATGTGGTAATATTTACATATTTTAGGAGGTGGTTTTTTATTAGCATTAGTATGCTTAGATATATACAATATCAAATGAAAAGTAAAGGAAATTGTGGGTAACTATTCTAAAAATCTAAATAATATTCTGATTAAAATGGTTATATATATACTCTCTCAAAAAGTTCTTTAACTCCAACTTACATCTTGGAGAAATCTCCCAATCTATATTGCTAAACTTAGATATACTAATTTTCTGTAATATTTTATAACTTTCAACTGATAGAGGAAATGCTCTCTCACTATTTGAGATAGCTCCATCATCAAGAGAGATTTTTATATATTTGTTTCCTTCAATATTTTTATAAATGGGTAAACCTACACCTAAACAGAATATATAATAGTAGTAGAATGAAATCTCTAAACTATTATAGGGAGGATTATTTATGTTAGAAATTGATGTTAAAAACCTCTCTATAAGGTTGTAGAAGCAATAGGATTTATCTACTGTTTTATTAGAAAATCTGTTAAAGAAGTTTAATATCTTTAAAGAAAATTCAATCTTTTTATAGCTTTTTCTTATCTCTTGATTACTTTCTAAAAGTTCAGCTTCAATAAATTTTTTGTTACCGCTTAGAGTAACACTTATTTTGTTTAGAGGTTCAATAATTGCCCTGTAGATACTATTTTTTTTGCTTATCCCATAAATGCTAAACTTGATTAGCCCATAATTTTCCGTTAAAAGATAGTTTACGAGGGTACTCTTTTGTTTAAACTGATTAACAATTATACCAATATACTCTCTATCCATTCTTCTTTACACGAATAATTGATCCTGGAACAACGCTTTTATGATGTCTCATTACAACAATCTGATTAGGTTTGGTTCTTTCAAGCTCTCTACCAACAACATCTTTTATAAACGGAGGTCTTATGGTTAAAATCCTTTTTTCAGGAATAACAATTTCCATCTCATCATTTGGGTGGAAAGCTGATTTAACCTCAACAACCATAAAAGTTCTATCTATAATCTCCTTTACAACTCCGGCAATATCATAGTTAGAAATCTCTTTGCTCCTATCTACAGCTTGAGATCTTTCAGGAGTAGTTTTACCTTCAAAATAAAACTCCGTGTATCCTCTGTTTGCAATTTTTGAAAGATTTTCATCCCACTCCGGTTTGTAAACAAACCCTTTAGGATCTTTTTTGTAGGTATCCCTAACATCTTTGTATAAATGAATAACGGATGAAAGATAGGAAATAGCTTTCATTCTACCCTCAATCTTAAAGGAATTTATGCCAATATCCATGAGTTGAGGAATCCTTTTTAATAGAGAGAGATCTTTTGAGTTAAAAAAGTATGTACCTCTCTCATCCTCCTCTGCAATAATAGGATCATCCAGAAAGTTGGTTGAAAGTTTATAGGGATATCTACAAGGTTGGCTACACTCACCTTTATTTGGATCTCTATTGGATGTATGATAACTTATCATACATCTTCCTGAATAGGACATACACATAGCACCGTGAACAAACATTTCAAGGTCAAGATCTGTAAACTCTCTTATTTGTTTTATCTCATCAAAAGTTAATTCTCTGGGAAGTACAACCCTCGAAGCTCCAAGATCTTTTAGAAGTTCATATGTTTTATAGTTTGTAGCTGAAAACTGGGTGGAGATATGGATCTCTTTATTTTCTATATGCTTTTTAACAATCTCCATAACACCCAAATCTGCAACAATCAGAGCATCAATATCGCTCTCTTTTATTTCATTGAGATATGTTGGAAGATCTTCAAGATCTTTGTTATGTGCCATAATATTTAGAGTGAGAAATGAACTTACTCCTCTCTCCTTACAAAATTTTGAAGCGGAGTATATCTCATCTAAATCAAAATTTCCTGCAAAAGCTCTCATACCAAACTTTTTGCCACTCAAATAAACAGCATCGGCACCAAAATTTACGGCAGTTTTAAGCTTTTCATAATTACCTGCCGGAGCAAGTATCTCTCCTATCATACACTCTCCGCTTTAACTGAGGTCTGTTGAAAAAGTACAAAATTTTATAAGTTACGAAAAATTCAATCCCCAAGAAATAGAGTTTACCATGGTTAAGTAATGGTAAGATTGATTTTAATGCTGATCATGAAGAGGCAGCAAAACTAAATTCTATTCTTGTACTTTTACCTCCCATATAAATTACAAAGCTTTTATTTGTCTATAATTAAAAAACTCTGCTTTTTACAAAAATCTCTTCCTAAAGTATTACATACCTGGAATCTCCTCTTTTTAGTAGATCTTTAAACTAGGAAGATTCTACAAAACAGACTGTTAAACCCCTTAAAGAGAAGCTGTAAACAGTCAATAATTGTGAAATATAACAAAATTTATCTGTTTATGCTCATTTAAAAGAATATAACTTATGCAACAGGAAAAATTATTGTAAAAGAAGTTCCTACTCCAACCTCACTTTCAACACCTATAGCTCCATTATAATTGTGAATGGTGTTATAAACATTTGAAAGTCCCAAACCGGAACCTTTACTTTCACTTTTTGTAGTAAATAAAGGATCAAAAATCCTATCAAGAAGATCTTTTTCAATCCCTTTCCCGGTATCTTTAAAAATGATCTTAATATACTTTTTTTCTAAATCCATATCCGCAAATTTCAAATATTTTATATCTGAAAGATCATGTGTTGAGATCTCAATCGTTCCGACTCCTTCCATTGCATCTATGGAGTTTAAGCCTAAGTTTATAAACATATTCTCAAAAAGATTTTTATCACCCATTACCATGGCTGACTTAGCGTTAAAATTGGTTTTAAAAACAACAGATTTAGAACTTGCCTTCAGAAGCTTAACAGATTGATTTATAATATCATCCATATTGAGAAGTGAGGGCTCATTACTACTTTTTTTAGTTAAAGAAAGTAGTGATTTTGAAAGATCAATTCCTCCCTTACTGGCAGATATAATATTTGATATAAGCTCCCCCTCTTCACTTTCTTCACTAAATCTAACTTTAAGAAGATTTAAAAATCCTATAATACCTCCCAATACATTATTAAAATCATGAGCTATACCACTCGCCAATAAGCCTATTGATTCCATTTTCTTGGATTCAATAAGCATTTTTTGATATTTTTTCTTTTCAGTAATATCAAATACAGTATAGAGATATTTATTTTCATCTACAGGAGTCCAATAATGTGAATAGTTTGTAGATTTAAACTCATTTTCCCATTCATTATACTTATCAGGATTAAAATTTGACGGTAAAGCACCCCACATACAAGAGAAACACTTTTCAAAGTCTAAGCATCTAAACCCTTTAGAAACACCCTTTAAAGTTGCCGGGGAGTTAGAATTTATAATAAAACCATTACTATCCAGAAGCATAGCATAACAAGGTAGAGCATTCAAGACTTTGTTGTTTAGCCTATCTCTTTTATCAATCTCCAGCCTACTTTTTTCAACTTCAATCAAATCTTTATATCCTCTAATTGAGGTTGTAACAAGTGTAAACAATCTACCAGATGTTAAGTTTGTCTTACTTACGTAGTCGTTTATATCATAGCCTGTAATAACCTTCTTTTCAGGAGCAACTCCGGGTTGTCCTGTAGAGATAACAATTCTTATAAACTTGTTTTTTAATGTTTCTCTAATAAGCTTTATTATCTTTAAGCCGGAATCATCATGTTCCATAACAATATCAATAATAGCTAAATGTATATCATCATTTTCTCTAAAAATATTTTCAGCATCCTTTTCGGAATAGCCCTTTATTATTTTGATAGGTTGCCCCTTATATTCAAAGTTACTTAAAGCCAAAGAGATAACTGAATGAACTTGATCGTCATCATCAATTACAGCTATTTTTATATAAGTTTTATCTATATTTTCTTCACAATCAGACTCACGAAAATTTAAATTTTGACTACTAAGCATAAAAAACTCAACTATTTATATATTTTATAATGAGACATAATCCAATAACACAACATGCACATATTCCCCCCAAAGTGTACAATATTGCCATATAATAACTTTATCAAACCAATGATAAAGTTAAATAAAAAATATTCCAAAGTTTAATCAAGCTCACGTTTGATAAAATAAATATGAGTAATCTCAAAACTTTAGAAAACAAAAAACCTACAATATATAATGTAGTAATTAAATTGAAAAAAACAATCTATTAATGATTTTTTCTTAAAATAAAATTAGACAATAAAGTTAAATAAGTTTTATTTAGGAACTAAGATATAAACTTTTTTATTAGGCTCTTTTACTTCGTACAAACAAGCCTTTATCATTTTTTGTTAAATAGAAACAATTTATATTGAATACAAATTTGTAGTACTTTTTATTGTTCTTTAAATAGGGCTTACTTGAAAAAGTTATAAACACTAGCCGGTACGGTAAAATGGATCCAAAGAAGCAGTTCCTACAAGAGTAGGTGGTAGGAATCCTCTTTAACTTTTTTTCATTAGAGCTTAGATAAAAAGTTGCTTAACATTATATAACTATTAGAGATTACAATGTTTTACTCATCAATTGCTCAAAACTATAACTATATATTTCCTAAAAACAGGAAACAACTTTCATTCATTAAATCTATTGTTGAAAATAGAAGCTTAAATAAAATATTGGATGTGGGATCGGCTACCGGAAATCTTACTTCTCTTTTAAAGGAACTTTCAGATAATGTTTACGGGATAGAACTTGACAGTGAACTTATATCTATAGCAAAAAAAAGTGTTGATGCTAGCTTCTTCAAACTTAATATGCTAGATCTGGAGAGTAAATTTACCCATGATAGTTTTAGTTTAGTAGTTTCCTTTGGAAATACGCTTGTTCATTTAGGAACTCTTGAAGAGGTAAAAAAATACTTTATATCTATTTTCAATATATTGGAAACAGATGGATATTTTATAACGCAGATAATAAACTATGATAGAGTTGAAAATGAAAATATTAAATCTCTTCCAACAATTGAAAATGAAAAGATAAAGTTTGTTAGAGATTACTCTTTAGTTGATGAAGGAAGGTTTGTAAACTTTGAAACAGAGTTAACTATTAAAGAAGAAAATAGAAAGGTTAATGGTAAAATAAAACTTTTGACACTAAAGAAAAGAGAGATTGAGAACCTTTTGCTTGATGTAGGTTTTACTAATATAAAGTTTTACGGAGATTTTAATGGAGGGGAGTTAAAACCTTTTTCTGTTCCACTAATTTTTAGCTGTAAAAAAAATTAACAAACGGGAGTCTAATGTATAATATTTTAACTAAAAATGATATTTTTAAAGGGCTTAGTGAAGAGGAGATTAAAAATCTTTTTAACTCTATTGAGTATAGAGTTAGTAGTTATAGTAAAGAAAACTTAATTATTCATAGTGATCAAATATGTAATCATCTTTATATTATTTTAGAGGGTCAGGTTAGAGGAGAAATGTTAAATCCTATGGGTAAAGTAGTTAAAATTGAGGATATAGATGCTCCAAAAGCTATAGCTACAATATTTATTTTTGGCAAAAATAATAAACTACCTGTAAATGTTGTTGCAAATATAGACTCAAAAATACTTTCAATACCCAAAAACTCATTGTTAAAGCTTATGTCAACTAATGAAACTATTCTTATGAACTATCTTAGTGAAATTAGTGATAAAGCCAGACTGCTTACAAAAAAGATTAGGATGCTCTCATTCTTGACTATAAAGGGTAAGGTTGCAAACTTTATTTTAAGGAAGGCAGGTTCAAATAAAAGGGTCATAAAGTTGGAGCAAAGTCAGCAGAAGATAGCAGATTTCTTTGGTGTTACAAGACCCAGTCTTTCAAGAGTTTTTAAAGAGATGGAACAGGATGGTTTAATTGAGTTGGAAAATAAAGAGATAACCATTCTTGATAGAAAAAAGCTAATAGAACTTTCGGAGAGCTAAATCTTGACTAAGATCTAATCTCTATTAAGTCTAAAGTTTTCTCCAAAGTACAATTTCCTTGCTTCAGGATTGTTTGAAAGATCAAAACTGTCACCCTCTGTCATAATCTTACCATCAAAAAGGAGATAAGCTCTATCTGTAATTTTTAAAGTTTCTTGTACATTATGATCTGTAATCAGTACACCAATATTTTTATCTTTAAGCTCAAATATTATTTTTTGTATAGATTCAATGGTAACAGGGTCAACACCTGCAAAAGGTTCATCAAGAAGAATAAAGTCAGGATTACTTACAAGAGATCTGGTTATCTCAACCCTTCTCCTCTCACCACCTGAAAGAGAGTATCCCATAGATTTTCTTATGTGGGTTATGGAAAGTTCATTCAAAAAGAATTCAAGTTTCTCATTTCTTATATTTTTATCCTTTTCAATAGTTTCTAAAATTGCCATTATATTTTGTTCAACAGTAAGCTTCCTAAAAACAGATGCTTCTTGAGGAAGATACCCGAGTCCCATTCTGGATCTCTTATACATAGGTAGTTTAGTTACATCTACACCTTTAAGAATAACACTACCTCCGGTTGGTTTTATTATACCTGCAAGCATATAGAAGGATGTTGTTTTACCTGCTCCATTAGGACCTAAAAGACCAACAATCTCACCCTTGTTAAGTTTAATATCGACACCTTTAACAACCATTTTTTTACCGTACATCTTTTTTAGACCTACGGCTTCTAAACTACTATTTTTATCCATTCTGTTCTCTCTTAACTTTATCTGTTCAGTTTAAAAAACCAAACAACAATTATAAGTAAATTTATTCTATTTTCCTATTATATATTCCCCTCTTACACCTCCCAATACCTGAATTGAGGATAGGATACTCTCCTCAAATATAACTTTCAAAGTATCTCCGCTTATAATATTTTTTTTATAATCACTCTTCCCTTTTTCCGGTTTAAAATAAACACAAATAGCTTCCTTGTTTACCTGAAGAAAGGAGGGCTTGTTTTCTTCAAAAAAGATCTTTATATACTTTCCTTTGATCTCATTTGTAAGATAGGTATTCTCAATAGGGTTGCTTATTTTACTATCTCCATATATTGTTACAGATTCAATACTTTTTTTATTGGAAAACTTAATATAGCAGGAATCTCCAACAGCTAAATTTCCTTTAAACTTTAAAGAGGGTGATTTTAAAACTTTTAATATGTTTTCTTTATAATCAAGAGCCGATTTTTTCCCTGAAATGGAGAGGGAGTCGTTAAAAATAGAGAAATTACCATTGAAGTAAACTTTACTTCTACTACTCTTTCCTATGAGAGTATCACAAAAAAGAGTTGTCTTTTTACCTAAACTGTCAATATGAAATATTTTAACATCACCCTTTAAGTAAGGGTTGTTTGTTTTGAAATTATAACTACCTTTTTTTGCCATAAGCTTTAAGTAAGGCAATGTTTTTAGTTGAATTGAATTTAGCTCTTTATGTGTAAGTTTTTTAAAATCTACACTTCCCAAACTATGCTCATTAAACTCTATTTTTACTCTCTTGGGCATTGTTAAAAGATTACCTTTCACATCATACTCAATTTGATTGGTTATAGCTTCTCCTCTGTATGTGGAATCCATATAGACAAGGTTATTTACCTTTTTTGCTATAATATATTCACTTTTTGTATCCACATCTATATTTTTGCAGTAAAGAGAAAGATTAGGATTTATACATCTTAGTATTACGGAATCGCTAAAAATAGTTCTAGAATTAAGTTCACTAAAACGGGCAAATTTACTTCTAATATTTATACTGTCTTGATCAAAGGTTACTCCATTACTAAAAAAAGCTCTGTATTTACCCTTATAACTTTTTAAAATAGCTTTTTCTGATCTTATAAATCTTGTAGTATCCCATAGAGATACATTTCCCATGAGTTCAAAAGATGTATTTTCCTTGTTTATTATAGCTTCATCACATGAAACGCCAAAGATTCCATATTGTAGTTCTCTGACATTATAATATTTACTCTTACCACTCTTTAATCTTACAAGTTTTCCTACACTCTTATAACTGATCTTCTGGGAAAGAACAAAAGAAAAGATGAGTAGAAGATATATAAACAATCTTTTAATAAACATTTTTATACCATTCTCTCAAAACTCTTTTCATACCTATAAAAGAGAGATTAGGAACAACTTCGTCGATTCTTAAAAACTTCTCTTTAACCATTTTAGCATATCCTCCTGTAGCTATAACCTTAAACTCCGTTTTATATTCGCTACTCATAGATTCTATAAATTTTGACAAAAGCCCTGTAACTCCATTAAAAATACCATTTTTTATAGCAGATTCTGTTGAGTTTGGATTAGTGTTTTCAAATGTAGAGGTATCTACTAGAGGGAGCTGAGATGTGTAACTGTTCATAGATTTAGCCAAAAGGTTAATACCCGGAAAAATAAATCCTCCAACAAAAGTTCCTGAGCTGTCAATAACTTCAGATGTAATACAAGTTCCAAAATCAAAAACAATAGTTGATTTTTTATACAAATCAATAGCCGCTGATATGTTGGAAATTCTGTCAGCTCCTAAACTGCTTATATTGCTATACTCATGTTTAAAAAATATTTTTGAAGAATCTACAAAAAATGGATTGAGTTTAATACAGGAAGCAATTTTTTCTGTTTGTGATTTTACTACAGATGAAACAACTACGACACACCCTTCCCCGTAGCTTTTTAATGTGTCGTAGTTAAGGTTTTCTGTTAAAATATTTCTCTTAAAAATAAGAGTGCCATCAATCTCTTTAAAAAAGGTTGTCTTTGTATTTCCTATGTCAAGAGCCAGAATATTCATTAAGCTATTTCAGGCTCTTCAATATCTTCAATCACACAATCATCAAAAAGTTTTTCAAGTTTATAAAACTCTCTTGATTCAGGATCAAAAATGTGGACAATAACTTCACTATAATCAAGAAGCACCCAATTTAAGTTTGACTTTCCTTCTGAACCTGCCGGTTTAACACCAAGCTTAGATAAAGCTTTTGCAACAAAGTCAGCAATAGTTTTTATATGTTGATCAACAGATCCTGTTGCCAGTACAAAAAAGTCAAAACTTGAATTTTGACCTTTAAGATCAATAATTTTTATATCGAAAGCTTTCTTTTCAAGCATCAGCTCTGTAATCTTTTTTGCTAATTCGTACCCTTCAAGCATACTTTTTCCCTCATAAATTTATCTAAAACCATAACAAATAAAACAATCTTAGGCTCTTTAAATGTGGTTTTAATTTTAACCGGTTTAATATACTTCATCAAAACTTACATAATATTTATGATAAAGTATAGCATATCACAATAATTAATCTTAAGCAGATTGTAAAATTAATTATGCATATCATACTATTTAAGATAATATTCTACTTCGTATATGGCAATATCAAGATAAATTATTATTTAATCCAATCCACTTCCAAGAAAATAAGTTTGTATAAAATTGTTCTAGCGTATATAAAATATTTTTTGAGTATACAAATTAAATCAATTTTTCTCCCCACACTCTTTTTTAGGAAAGGGTTTACTTGTTTTTGAAGGGTACGAAAATTTTATTGCTAAATTTTTATTATTTCTGGAAGATAACCTTAAGTTTGCACATTTTGTAAAATTTAAGGTATAGGTATATTGTGCTTTAATTTTGTTGACATTATCAGTAGCGATCTTTATCTTTTTATAGGGTGCGTTTTCGTGTCTAAATGTTAATTTTTGGGATGTTTTATGAAAAAAATTATTTTTTGTTTACTTATTACCCTTTCTTTACTTCACTCCCAAGATCATAGTTCGATGACTGGATCAGCTTTCATTGGTTCTACTACCATTGATGGTAAGAACTATCAGCAGATAGGTGTAATGGCCGATATACCTATAGGTAAATTGGGTATTGGACTTGATGTGAAGATTAGTATTGATTCTAATGGAGATTTGAGAGAAGAGGATTGGGATGACTTTGAGGACTATCTAAATATTTTGCGTTATGTTAGGTGGGCTACTAAGAATGATCCTTTCTACTTGAAGGTTGGTGCTTTAACCGGTGTTCGTTTTGGACAGGGGATTATTATTGATAATTACTCTAATACCATAAGATATCCTGATTATAAAATGATAGGATTAGAGGGTCAGGTCAGTTTTGATAAATTCAGGAGTGAGTTCTTTATCAACAACATAAAAGAGAGTTTTGAGGATAAAAGTTCTGTTGTTCTTGGAACAAGACTTTCATACAATCTAATTGGAGGTTTGTACCTTGGAGGTTCTATTGTTTCGGATCTGAATCAGTACAACGGATTGTTGGATAGCGA
>PDON01000049.1 GCA_002742935.1 Candidatus Cloacimonadota bacterium
TACAGAACAAAAGATGCTATTAAAATGATTAAATCAACTTAACAAAACTGTTAAAAATTATACTGGCAAAATTGTTAAATTTTATATTGTTATTAACAAATTCCTCAAAAATAAAAAAATCCCTACTTAAAAAAGAAGGGATTTTTTATTAATACCTTTATTTTATAAGATCTACTAGATAAAATCACCACTCTTTGACTCTATCTTAACAATAACCTCATGAGTACACTTCATACTTTCAATATGCTCCAACACCTCTTCATGTATATTGGTTGCAAACATCTCCTCATCAGGCTCAAGTTCTATAACAATGTATATATTTTGATTTTCAACCTTAACTCTGACAAGATTATTATTTTCAACAATATTTTTACCATGTTTAGGATGAACAACATCGGTTAAAACCTTTGTTATAATCTCAGAAGTGATCTCTCTCTCCTTATCCTCAATCCTTCCTATTTTTATCTCAAAATCCCTAATAGCAGCTTTAATACCATTTATAGCAAGAACAGAACAATGCATTTTTACAGGAGGAAGGCCTCCAAGTTCTTTTGCAGCATCGGAAGTACCCATAGCTTTTACTTCATCTATATGTTTACCTTTAACCATCTCAGTTGCTATGGAAGCTGTTGCAATATTTGATGCACATCCATAAGATTTAAACTTAATATCCTTAATGATCAAGGTCTCCTCATCAATATCCATAGTATAGCTTACCATATCACCGCAAGCAGGACTTCCCTCTACAGCACTTGCATTTGATCCCTCAATTTCACCCATATTGTTTGGTTGGGTGAAATGTTTTATAGTCTTCTCTGTATATTTAAGAGCCATAATTTACCTCTTTTTGTAAAAAGTTTTAGCGTTTTCATTAACAAGTTCACTATGCTCTTCAGGCTTAAATGAACTCATACTCCTTAAAATATCTACAATCTCTTTCATACTCTCGGCTACTTTTAAAACCTCTTCCTCTGTAGTATACTTTGAAATTGTAAATCTTATTGAACCGTGAGCTTGCTCATGCTTTAAACCAATGGAAGTCAAAATATGACTAGGTTCCAACGTTTTTGAAGAACACGCTGAACCGGAGCTCACACATATACCCCTTAGAGTTAGGTGCATAAGTATAGCTTCACCTTCAATGTATTGAAATGTAAAATCAACATTATTGGAAAGCCTTCTTGAAAGATTTTTACCCTTGGGACCATTGTAGAAAACATGGTCAATATCCAAAAGTTTTTCTGCTAAAAGATCCCTAAGCTTAACAATTTTTTTGGTATCCTCTTCTAAATTAGCATAGGCTATCTCACTTGCTTTGTAGAACCCCATTATAGCAGGAACATTCTCGGTTCCAGGTCTTATACCCATCTCATGAGCACCACCATCAAACATTTTGGTAAGATTTATTCCCTTTCTAACATAGAGAGCTCCAACACCCTTAGGACCGTGCATTTTATGAGCATTAAAAGTCAAAAGGTCTATATTCTCTTTAACAACATCTATCTTTAATTTTCCAAAAGCCTGTGCAGCATCTGAATGAAATATAATACCATTGTCTCTACAAATTTTTCCAATGGCAGAAATATCCTGAATTGTTCCTATCTCATAATTCGCATAGATAACAGAAACAAGGATAGTATCTTTCCTTATTGATCTTTTTAACTCTTCAAGATCAAGGAAACCTTCTCTGTCAACGGATATTTCAGTCACTTCATATCCATTCTTTTCCAATCTTTTAGCAACTTCTCTAACACTTGAATGCTCAGTAGCAGAGATTATGATATGCTTACCCTTATCTCCATAAAACTTAGCAACACCGGTTATTGCAAGATTGTTTGATTCTGTAGCACCCGAAGTAAAAACAAGCTCATTCTTATTAGAATTAATATAACTTGCAATTCCCTCTCTTGCTTCATTTACAGCTTCATCAGCTTCCATTCCTAAGCTGTGTAAAGAAATTGGATTACCATAACTTTTTTTATAAAAATCCAACATATACTCAAGAACCGAATCATCAATTCTTGTAGTATCCCCATTATCAAAATATATTATTTTATCTTCGGACATTATATCTCCTTTTGCCCTTAATTAGGATAAGATTATAAGAAAATTTAACTTACATATTCAACCTATAATATTTACATCATTTTTTTGAAATTTAACATTAAAAAAATCATATATGATTAAGTATATTTTCAAAACTTTTGCTTCTTTTTGATAAGAAAAAGTGACGTAAAAAGTTTATAGATTTTGAAAAAATCTTAAAACTTTTCACTAGGCTGATCGATACAGTTGCATATATCATTACTATTTATTATGCTAAATACTAGATAAAAAGTTATATCGAACTAAGTTTTTTAGAAAACCCTAATCAAAGCCAAAATACTCTTTTTTAACCTTATTATCATCTTCAAACATAATTATTGCTTTAATACTATTATCTTTTATAAATTTTTTACCAATGTCATACCCCATAACAAAAATAGCCGTAGCTAAAGCATCTGAAAAATAGGCTTTTTCTGAAACTACAGAGACACTTATAAGATCAGAATCACTCATTCCTGTAAGAGGATTTAATATATGGCAATACCTTTTTCCTTCATCAATAAAAAATTTTTCATAATCTCCACTAGTAGCAATGGAAACCCCCGAAAGTTTTAAGGTATCACTTATAACTCCTCTATTTCTAGGATCCCTAAGCCCAATGGTTCTCAAAGCTCCCCTACTTATGGTAAGATCCCCTCCAGCATCTATTATGTAACTATTATAGCCACTATTTTCAAGAAAAGAAGCTGCTGAATCTACAGCTAAACCTTTAGCTATTCCTCCAAAACCAAACTTTGAATAACTATAGAGGAACTTTAAAGAATCCTCTTTAAACTCAATATTTTTTAATCCCGATCTACTGACAACATAGTTTAATTGATCCAGCTCCGGAAGAGTTGGCACTGAATCAGCGTTAAACTTCCAAAGATTTGAAACAGACTCAATTGCCGGATCAAAAGCCCCTAATGTTAATCTATTTATATTTAATGAGCTTTCAATAATTGAATTAAACTCATTTGGTATTTTATGAAATTTACCTGTTTCAAGATTATTGAATTTATAAAGTTTAGAATAGAATTTAGTTGGATTATAGAGGGTATCAAACTCTGCAAATATACTCCTAACTGAACTAAAAATATCTTTAACCTCCTGTTCACTACTCTCATCAATGTCATAAATGGATATATTTACAACAGTGCTAAATTCAACAAAACTACCACTTATCTTAACTTTATTTTTGGAACAGCCAAATAAAATCAGTAGGAGTAAAATAAATATAAATTTTATACTCTTCATATATTATAGAACCTTTGAAAAATTATAAACAGTTGATATTAATTATCAATTTTAAACTATTAACTTACAATCATAAGCTTTTAATTATTTTATAATATCTTTTTTATTAAATAATCAAGTTTAATTCTTGTAACTCTTTTAAGATACTTCTTTATACTTTTAGGATAATCATTAACTCTTGAAATATCTCTGTAGGAATCAATCTTTTTTGTGTTGGCTACTATATCATCATATTCTCTATCAAGCTCTCTTCTTAAACTTTTTTCAGGATCACTTATGTGTAAACCATTTTCAAGATCTAATCTCCAAGCTCTTGGATTTAAGTTATGACCTGTTATTAGAATCTCTGTTTTGTCAGCCTCTAAACCTTTAAGATGATAACTATTACTTCCATCTTTCCATACCCTAAACTCTAAACAACCATCTTCAATATAGCTATTAAATCTTATTAGGAATTTTCTTAATGTTTGTTCATAAATGTATGGAAGGAGACCTATTTTATTAAACTCTCTATCAGGCGGTATGAAAAAATCATTTGCCTGTTTGTCTCCGACAACAATAGTAATTTTAACACCTCTCTTGAGTGCTTTTCCTAACTCTTTTGTAATTTTTTTGGGAAAGTTAAAATAGGGAGTATACATGAGAAGAGATTTCTTACTTTCACGAATTATCTCCAAAATTTTACCATTTAACCTATTACCTTTTTCACCAAAACCTAAATAAGGTGTAATCTTTAAATTATTAGTAAAAAAATTTCTGTTGAAACCACAATATGTAGATTGAGATAACTGCTTCTTAAAAAGCTTTATATCCCTCTTCCTGCTTTTAGCACTCACCTTTGTATTATTGTTAAACAACAAGGTTGCACTATTGTTCTTAAAGGTTTTAACCATAAATGAGACCATGCAATCAGAAAGCCCCTTTGATTCTATAACAAAGTATCTGTCAATTCTATATCTATCAAACTTATTTAGATAGATATTATTTATACTTGCACCGGAGTAGATTACCGTATCATCAAAAACAAAACCTTTAACATGTAAAACACCAAAAGCTTCAACCCCTTTTACGGGAACTCCATATATATCAATAGGATTTTTGCTCTCTTTCCTAAGTTTAACATAATATTCAAAGTTTCCATCCTGATTATCTGCTCCAACCAACCCTCTCTGAGCTCTATGAAAATCAACAAAAATAGAAACATCTAAATCTGGATACCTTTCTTTCTGTTTGTATAGGAGATCCAATATTTCTCTTCCTGCTTCATCATTTTCCAAATATAAAGCTGTCATATATATCCTCTTGGTAGAGGATAAAATCTTTAGCTTTAACTCCTCATAAAAATGTTTTGGAGATTTTAATATATTAATATTTTTTATATCATTTTCTATCAAACTTTACCCACATTTAAATTATACATAGAAAAATATATCCCAAAAGTTAAACATTAAAATAGTTTGTTTATTTCCCTTTTAGGAGATTATATGTCTAATATAATCTTTTCAATTATATTAAACAAAAAAAAATCAATAGCTTGCAATCTTAAAAATTATAGATAAAAAAGTGTTTCCAAACCCGTAGTTTTTACATATATTCAAAAGCAAAAAACAGTTATGCTAAAAGAGATAAAAATAATACTTCTAACCGATTTTATCACTATAAACATATCAACATTTTTACTATTCTTGATTAAATTCAAATCTGGATATTTTGATACTTTTTATGAACACTCATACCAAGAGCTAATATTCATAATGCCTGTTATGTATATTTTTTGGGCTCTTCTTTTCTTTGCAAAAAATATGTACAGAAGCTTCTATTTCAGAAATATTTTCGATATATTTTTGACAGCAACATCAACAATAATAGTTGGAAATTTGATTATATATCTTCTCACCTTTGATCCTTCTGATATTATGCCTAAAGGCAGAATGGCTTTTCTTCCCTATTTCATTCTAATGCTATTCTTAGTTGCCGGAGGAAGGGTAATTTTTAAAATTTTACAAGTTTATTTTTTGAGAAAAGGTATAGGTTTGAGAAATGCCCTCATAGTAGGGCATAATAAAACCGGAAGAAAAATTGTTAGAGAGTTTCAGGGTGGGAAGCTTCTTGGTTTAAACATTGTAGGTATTATTGATAATGATAAAGATATTCCCGCCTACAGAGGTATAGAGGTTATAGGAAACTATGATCAATTTAGTAATATTGTTGTAGGTCATGAAATAAGAGAGGTTATACTGGCTGATGATATAGATGTTTACAGCGGGGTTTCTGACCTTATATTCAGTTGTAATACAAAAAAGATTTCATTTAAAACAGTACCTTCAATGGAAGATATAATTAAAGGTCATGTTAAGGCTAGCGAGATTTTAGGATTTCCTTTAACAGAGCTTTTTCCGGAAATTTTGACTCCCTTCCAATCCGTAATAAAGAGAATCTTTGATATTATTGTAGCCACAACCCTATTTGTTTTAACAATTCCTATAATGGTTTTAACAGGAATAATTATAAGGTTAGAAACTCCGGGAGGATCTTTTTATTCTCAAAAGCGTGTTGGAAAGAACTTTAAAGAGTTTACTTTGTACAAGTTTAGGTCTATGGTTCAAGATGCAGAGGCAGGAACCGGTGCAGTATGGGCTAAAAAGAATGATGCAAGAATAACAAAGGTTGGAAATTTTATAAGAAAAACAAGAATTGATGAACTGCCTCAACTGATAAATGTTATAAAGGGTGAGATGAGTTTTGTTGGTCCAAGACCTGAAAGAAAAGTTTTTGTAGAGGATTTTATGAAAAATATACCATTCTACTACAAAAGGTTACAGGTTAAACCGGGATTAACAGGTTGGGCACAGGTAAAACATAAATATGATGAATCTTATGACGATGTAAAAGATAAACTTAGATTTGACCTCTTTTACATTGAGAATATGTCACTTAAATTGGATTTTATAATTATTTTAAATACAGTAAGAGTCGTTTTACTGGGAAAAGGTCAATAGGAGAATCTTAAAGATGTTGAAGAAAATTGTAGTAGTAGTAATAATATCTTTCTTTACAGTTCAAGCTCAAGGTTTGGAAGAAGCGAAATCTCTTTTTAAGAAATTTACAGGAAAAGATATTGAACTTCCTGATTTTACAAAAAAAACAAACCTTAAATCTTTGGATAAAAATAAAGCTGAAATTGATACTGTATCATCAGATGATGAATCAGAAAATCTTATTGGCAAACTAAAAGACAGTGAAAAGGAGCTTGATGAGGAAACAGAGGAGGAGTTAACACCTTTTGAGATGTATCTGAGAGGTGAAATTATTGATCCTTATACTCAAGAGCTATATACTTACTCCATAGATTTTGATGCTGTTAAAGTTAATCCCAACATAACTTCCTCTATTCCAGATACATATCTTCCTTCTGTAGGTGATGTTTTAGTGGTGGATATATGGGGTTCTGTTGATGAATCTCTTGAAGTTGAAATTAATGGAGATGGATATATTATTTTAGAAAAATTTGGAAAAGTATCAATCTCAAATCTAAACTATGGAGAGATAAAGCAGGAGATTATGAAAAAGCTTTCAAACATAGATGGTGCAGAAGCTTCTGTCAGGCTCTCGGAGGTAACACCTGTTCAGGTTTATGTAACTGGTCAAGTAAAAAAACCCGGAGTATATACCGTATCTCCATTCAGTTCAATGCTTGAAGTATTGGCTGTTGCAGGAGGAATTTCAAGTAGCGGAAGTTACAGAAATGTTGAAGTAAAATCAAAAAATAGTGAAAAAGAGAGTATAGACCTTTACTCAATTATGTTTGGTGGAAAGTCAACTTTCCCTACACTAAATGCAGGGTCTGTTATTTTTGTTCCTATAAAATCTTCACAAGTTGCTATTGCCGGAAATGTAAAATCTTCAGGAATATTTGAGCTTAGAGAGGGTGAAAGACTTCAAGATATTCTACAGTATTCAGGATTGACACCATTTTCGGAAAAAAACAGTATTGAGATAGAATCTATTGATTCCAAAGGTATACCTAGCAGTAAAACAGTCAAACTTTCCCAAAACCCAAAACTTAATGATGGAGATGTGGTAAGAATATTCTCTACTCTAGTGTATAATAGCAACTTTGTTACACTTAAAGGAAGCTTTAAACATCCCAAAAATATAGCTTTTAGAAAAGGGATGAGTTTGGGAGATGTGCTTAAAGAAAGAAAGATTTTAAAGCATAATAGTAATCTTAACTACGCACACATTATAAGAAAAAATAGATCAATGGGAGAAAATCAAATTATTAGTTTTTCTCCTGAAAATGTTTTTAACAAAAAAAATGATTTTGAAATTGAACTACTGAGAAATGATACTATTGAGGTTTTTTCTCTTGAAGATGTTAACCTTTTGGATCAAGTAGCAATTGACGGAGAAGTTAAAGATCCCGGAAGATACGCTTGGAGTGAAGGAATACCTGTTAATTCAATACTTTCATACGCAGGAGGAAAAACACCAAGCGGAGATCTTAAAAATGTAACAGTTTACAGATTTAACAGTGAAAGCGGATACTCATATTTTGGACAGGTTGATACTAAGAATTTCCCATTATTACCAGGAGATTCTATCTATGTGGGTAATGTTTTAGAGTACTCGGGTTATGATTTTATATCTATTAACGGAGAAGTACAGAGACCCGGTAAATATCCTTGGTTTGAGGGTATTACTCCTGCCGATCTTATTGCCCATGCTGAAGGGTACACAACTAAATCCAGAACGGATAGTCTTGATATATTTACCATAGTTGACAAGGAAAATATTAAAACAACAATATCTTTTGATGATATAAAGAGTTATGAACTGGATAAGCTGTCATCTGTTGTTGTAAAAGCTAGAAAAACAAATAAGCTTTCCAAACTTGTATCAGTATACGGAGAGGTAGAAAATCCCGGAGTATACTTAGTTAACTCAAAAGATCAACTTAATGATCTCATTGAAAAAGCAGGAGGTATTACGGACAAAGCTAACTTAAAAGGGATAAGACTTTTCAGAAAATCCGTAAAGAAAATACAAGAAGAGAAGTATGAAAAGCTTAGAAGAAAGCTAAGAAACAAACTTAAACTATTATCTTTAACCAAAAAAGAGGAAAAAGATATACCCGAAACTCAATTCAGTGATTTTAACTATGATTCAATTCCGGCAACCGGTAGGGTTATAATACCAAATACCGGAGATAAATTTTTACCTATAGCTTTTGAAAATAGAGATTCAATTTATATTCCTGAAAAATCAAGATCTATTACTGTTATGGGTGAGGTTCTTTTTGAATCATCTATAGTTTATAATAGTGAAGAGAGAGAAGTTGAGTACTACTTGGATAAGGTTGGAGGTGTTACAGACTTTGCAAATACAGGATCTATACATGTAATTAAAGCTAATGGTGAAATTATAAGAGATAATTGGTGTTTCTCTTCAATATATGGTTATGAGGTTGAACCGGGAGATATGATCTATGTTCCTTACAACTATATGATTGAGGATCAACTAAAGGTAACTAAAGATATATCGACTATTTTCTATCAGCTTGGATTAGCTACGGCAAGTATGATAAATGCTACAAAGTAAAACTAAAAAATGTTAGTCTAAAATGTTTAATCATTAAACTAAAAGGAGGAGAGGATGTTAAAATCTATAAAAGTTGACAATACTATTATTGAGATGATGCTGTTCTATTGGCAGAGTAGTTTGGATAAAGAGAAGGTTAGCGAGCAATATCTTAACGAGATCTCTCAGAGTAAACAGATGGGATACACATATGATAATGAGTTTAATGGAGAATCTGTTAGAAAGGTTTTAAGTGCTATAACAAATAGAGAACCTTTCAAGAGTAACATAAAAAAAGAATCAAGATTTTGGAATAATAATATGTGGGTAATGGAGGATATGGAGCTTACAAATTTCATGGTAGATCCTATCAAAAAGCTAAACCTAGATTCATTTATCCCAACTGTTGAAAACTCAAAGTTTGAGGAAATTGAACTTATATTTGTTCCGGGAACTCTTGAAACTAGCTATGTAAAAGAGAATAAAATAGTTGTCAACTTTTTCAAGATAGCTGTTGATTATATGGATCCTGAAAAGATAACTATCGAAAATACTCCGTTTATTGAGTATATAGAAAATCTTATAAAAAGCAGTATTGCTTGAAGGTAATAATTAAAGTATAAAAGGTGGTTCTAAAACCACCTAAGACTGTCGATAAACTTCGTATTACTGCGTCATCAATTTTTTATGCTCAAATTACCTAGGTTTACTAGGCTCAAATCGCATAAAAAATCAATTCCTTGTACTACTAGCTTCTCGAAAGTCTGGCTTTTTCAATAATCTCAGGTGGTTTTAAAAGACCACCTTTTTTTATGAAACAAAATTTATCTCTTCTCTAAAGCCACTTTCTTAAGAAAAATATTACGGCTACGAGAATAGTAGCTAAAAAAGATATTATCATAACAAACATAAAGGCATGAGGGGAGTCTCTAAATGGAAGATCCACATTCATTCCGTAGATACTTGCAACCAAAGTTGGAACGGCAATAATTATTGTTATAGCTGTTAAAAGCTTCATAACTCTATTTAGATTATTATTGATAATGGAACTAAAGAAGTTCATAAGTTCATTCATAATATCTGAATATCTTTCAGCCATATCAACTGCCTGATTAAGATCCACAATAACATCTTCCAAAAGTTCCTTCTCATCATCGGTCAAACCAAAAAACTTCGATCTTTGCATTTTACTGACCATAGTTAAATTTGTTCTTAAACTGGTACGATAATTAATTAAAGTTTTCTCAATAGAATATAACTTTATAAGGCTCTCATTTCTTTGGTTCTTCTCAAACTCCTTTTCCAAAATTATAGATCGCTGTCTTATATGTTTCAGATAGGTAATATATAGATTAACAGTTCTATTAATGATTTGTAAAATGGAAACAAATCTATTCTCTAAATCCATAACCCTTTTCTTTATATTTATAAAAGAGTTTATTATATCATTATCTTTATAACTTACAGTAATTATACATTGACCAAATACAACAATAACACCAATAGGTATTGTATAGTAGTTTGACTCGCCATTAATATCATCACAAACAGGAATTCTTATAACCATAAGAAAACTATTATCATCAGGCTCAAAACGGGCAATCTCATCAATATCTAAAAGATCTGAAAAGAAATCTCGTGGAAGGTTAAACTTTTCTGTTAAAAAAGAGATCTCCTGCTCATTGGGAGAAACAACCCTAACCCAACTATCAACTTGATATGAATTAATTTTCTCTAAACTATCACCATTCTTTTTTAATATTTCGTACATTATAAAAATCCTAAATTTACAGTCAATTACTTCTAAAGAATATTAAAAATTTAAAATTTACACAACGGAAATATACTATAAAAATTATATGCTCTTAAAAACATTAGTAAAAAGTATATTGAGAGAAACCTAAATTATGAGTTTAAACATTGATAAATTACGATAATTTTCTTAGAATTTCACCCGAATTAAAGAGATAGAGGGGTAATAATGAAAATCATTATAATTATTATGCTGGTAACAACAACACTATTTTCACAATACATAGTTACAGATCAGATAAAAGATTTTAAAATAAGATCATCAAATATAGACCAAAATTCAAATATCATCTACTACGAAGATAATGTATCTGAGAGCATATCTAAAGGTAAGGTTTTAATTTTAAACTGGTTTAACCCCTATTGATCAAGTTGCCAAAGTGAAGCCGTGAGCTTACAAAATATTAAAGATAAATATGGTGATCAAGTAGAGATCTACTCGGCAAATCAGAATATTCAATTTGATTATGAGTATTTGAACGGTAGAGAATGGAGATTAAAGTATGGTTTAACCTACAATATTTCTAACTATTATGATATGGGTGAAATTGAGAGATATTTCACAAAATTTTCTACTCCAATGACTGTAATAATAGGTAAAGATATGAGAGTTAGGTTTTCTCACTTTGGGTATATTTCAGAGGATTCTATAGAAACCAATTTTCTCTTAGCTCATGAGGAATTTACTGATATAACAACAATAAAACAGAATGAAGTTCTCCCTACAGAAAACAGTATAAACATTAATCTTGATAACTATTTTAAATCAATATCAAACTCTACTATTTCCTACGAGGTTATAAATTCTCCAAAAGTTCATACATATAATTTAGATGGAAGTAATTTAGAAATAGAAAAATCCACAGGCGGTTATGATTCTATATCTGTAGAAGTGTCAACAGACATTACAACAGAAACTTATCAATTTTACTTAAAGAGTTTATCATCAACAGATTATGAAAAGTTTGATTCGGGTGAGTTTTCTGAAGAGTGGAATAGTTTTGGTAATGAAATTTGGAGTATTAATGAAGATTTCTATTTTGATCCTCCATACTCTGCTGTTTCAGGAAAAATAGAATCTACAACATCACCTGATTCAATAACTTTCACCTCTCTGGAGCTGGAAAGATACTACTCCAGTAGTGGATATATATCTTTTATGTATAGAGTCTCATCGGAACTTAATGAGGATTCTCTCTCTTTTTTTGTAAACGATGAAGAGATAGATATTATAGATGATAGCGGTGAAGTTTTATGGAAATATATATTATTAGATGTAGATGAGGGTGATAATATATTTAAATGGAGATATAATAAAAGTCCATACTATGAAACCGGAGATGACTTTGCTGCTATTGATCATATTGAATTTAGATACACAACATCTGTTTCTGAAAACAGTATAGATGATAGCGAACTGATAAATATCTATCCCTCCCCTTTTAACTCAACAACAAATATTGAGTTTAACAGTAGTTTAGAAGATTTTGAATTTAAAATTTTCAACTCATCAGGTATAGAGATCTATAGTAGCAACTCAAAAAAAGTAAATAACAACAGATACATCTTTAAAGCAGAAGATCTTTCCAGCGGTGTTTACTATGTTCAGATTATGTCAAACAATAATAAAATCTATCTAAAGAAAATGTTGTTTTTGAAGTAGATTTAGGAGCTTCTTTTAAATATGCAGAGCTTTAAGAGTTTCAGAAGTTTTAAAGCTTATATAAAATAAAAAGAGACAAGGATTTTCCTGTCTCTTTTTATTTTGTAAACTTTTCAGTAGATTTTACTTAACTATACCTGCTGCAATAGATACAATCTCTGAAAAATCTGCCACTTTAAGTGCTGCTCCACCTATTAAACCACCATCAATATTTGGCTGTGATAATAGTTCAAAAGCATTGGCAGGCTTTAAGGATCCACCATAAAGTATTCTTACAGATCTAGCTAGATTTTCATTGTATATACTTGACAAGACCTCTCTGATAAATTTATGGATCTCTTCAGCCTGCTCAGGAGTAGCTGTTTTTCCTGTACCAATTGCCCAAACAGGCTCGTAAGCAACTATAAGATAAAAATTATCATCGGCAACTATACCCTTTAATCCTTCGGTAATTTGTCTTCTTATAACATCCTTCTCTAACCCTCTTTCCCTCTCTTCCAATGTTTCACCAACACAAAGTATAGGCTTAAATCCTGATTTAAGAGATTTCTTAACTTTCTTATTAATTGTTACATCAGTTTCAAAGAAAAATTGTCTTCTTTCACTGTGTCCTATAATGTTATATCTAACACCACAAGATTTTAACATATCAGCTGAAACCTGACCTGTAAATGCTCCACTATCTTCCCAGAAAATATCCTGAGACCCAAGCTCTATATGTGAATCCTTTATCCTTTCATTTACCGGATAAAGAGATGTGTAAGTAGGAGCTATAACTATATCAACATTATCATTATTTAAAGCCCTACTCTTTAACTTACTAGAAAAATCAATTGATTCATGAACATTCTTATTCATTTTCCAATTTCCGGCAATAAGAAATCTTCTCAATGTATCAATGCCTTTATTGGTTATGGTTTCAATACCCGGAAGTTTTTTACCCTCCATGTACTCTAAAGAAGCTCCTCCACCGGTTGAGATATGTGAGAATCTTGTTGAAATACCCGCTTTTTTAAGAGCAGCTGCAGTATCTCCTCCACCAATAACAGAAGTAACTCCATTATTTTGGGTTAAATCCGCAACAATTTTTACAATATCAAATGTCTCTTTTGCAAAGTTATCAAATTCAAAAACACTAACCGGACCGTTCCATATAATAGTTCTACAATCTGACAACTCTCTTTTATACTCATCAACAGTTTTAGGTCCAATTCCCATTGCAATCCAACCCGGCTCTTGCTTGTCAAAATCAAAATATTTTCTTTCAGTATCATTCTTAAACTCTCTACCACAAAGCATATCTTTTGGTAGGAAAAGCTTAACATTCTTTCTTTCAGCTTTATCTAAAATAGCTCTGGCAACATCAAGTTTTTCGGGTTCAACAACAGAATTTCCAACCTCAAAACCTTTTGCAAGTAGGAGAGTATTTGCAATACCTCCGGCAACAAAGATTTTATCAGCTTTATCAAGAAACTTATTTATTACATCAATCTTTCCATCAATTTTAACACCGGCCAAAATAGCAGCAAAAGGTCTTTTGGGTTTTCTCATTGTCTCACCAATATACTCCATCTCCTTAACCATCAAATAGCCTGCAACTGCTTTATCAAAAAATCTTGTTACAACAGAAACTGAAGCATGTGGTCTGTGAGCAACACCAAAAGCGTTGTTTATATATATATCCCCTAAAGAAGCAAGTTTTTTAGCAAACTCTTCATCTCCTGCTGTTTCACCCGGATGAAATCTCAAGTTTTCCAATAGTACAACATCACCATTGTTCATATTATTTACTAAAGCTTCAACTTCCGGTCCAATACAATCGGGAGCAAGAGTAACTTTTGAAGGAAGGATCTGTTTAAGTTTTTCGGCAACAGGTTTTAGTGAGAACTCCGGATTAACCTTGCCTTTAGGTCTCCCAAAATGAGACATAAGGATAAGCTTACCACCCTCAACAATAATTCTTATAAGAGTAGGAAGGGAATCCATTATCCTCTTATCATCAGTTATTTCTCCGTTCTCATTTAAAGGAACATTAAAATCAGCTCTAACAAGTACTCGCTTACCATGAACATCTACATTGTCAATAGTTAACTTATTCATAATTTACACCTTTTTATTTGTTATTAAAAATACATAACTTTATTTTTTCTCTAACCTCTGTAGTAATAAATATTACCCAAATAGTTTTACTTGAGTAACTTTTTATAAACAGATAAACTCTATCTAATTAAATGCAGAGTTTATATAAATATCATATAAAACTTTACATTCTACGACTAACAACCAAAATTGAACTTCTTAATTTAATAAGATTTGTCCCTCTTTCGGTAGATACTATTTAATAAACAAAAAGATCTTCAAAGACCAATAAAAAAAATATAATATCTTTTTTACAATTTTAAAACAAAAAAGAGTAAATCTTAACTAATTCCTATTGTCTATTTTGTAACATATAAAAATTATATAAAGATAAAAATATCTTTTTACGTAAATGTAAGAATTATATCAACTAATAGAGGATAATAAAAAACCTAAGTTAACCATTCCTACCTTTTGCAAAATATGCCGCCTTCTCAACAGAGATAGATATATCTATCTGCTCTAAAAATATATCATCTCCAACATTGAGAGGGACAGGAGTAAAATTAACAATAGATTTAACTCCTGCTGATATTAGAGAATCTGCCAGATCGTTTGCTGAAGAGGGAGAAGTTGCTAAGATTGCTATTTTTATATCCTTTCCCTTTATTATATTATTTATCTCATCAACATGATAACATTTGACACCATCTATCTCCTTACCAACAATCTCCTTATCAATATCAAATAGAGCTTCTATATTTATTTTTGAATTTTTACCTTTGAAATATTTAAGAAGAGCCGTTCCCAATCTTCCAACACCTACAATAGCTAAAGCTTGAGGAGTTTCAGCATCAAGAGTAATTGATATAAATTCAATAATCTTTTCGGTTTCATACCCCTTTCTATTGTTTCCGGTATAACCAATATTCATAAGATCTCTTCTAATCTGAACAGGTGTAAGATGAGCCATTTTTGCAAGCTCATGGGAGTAAAAATATTTTACACCCTTTTCCAACTCTTTCTTTAATAATCTTCTGTATAAACTTAATCTCTCAACTATCTTCTTATTAATAAGATCCATTACTCCCTCTAAATTAACGATTCTCCAAACCAAAGAATCTAAATAATTGGTTAAACCTAAAAATCCTAGACTGCTATATATATAACAATTTAAACAATATCAACAACTTTTTTTTCATATTAATAAAAAGAACTCTCTCCAACTATGGACTATTGATACTCTCCTAAATCTTTATTTTATCAAATCCATTACCGTAAACACCCATTACATTAGCTACCGAGATAAAGCAATCGGGATCAATATCTTTTATTACCTTATACACAAGCTGAATCTCTAATTTCCTAACAACAACCAGAACGACATCCAAATCCTCTTTTGAATACCACCCTCTACCGGATAGTATTGTTACCCCTCTGTCAACCTCTGAAAAGATTCTATCGGCTATCTCTTTTGATCTCTCTTTACTAAAAATCATAACCTGCAAGGATTGTTGTGCTCCTACAAGAATAAGATCTATTACATACGCCATAATTACCATTGTAACTATACCGTAAACAATTTTTTCAATAGAACCATGAAGGAACCATGATGATGAAATAATAAAGAAATCAAATATTATCAAAAGTTTTCCGGGACTGATACTTTTGTACTTATTTACAATCATTACAACTACATCAAGACCTCCGGCAGTCCCACTTTGGGTAAATATAATACCAAGCCCACCACCCATCATGGAAGCACCTATAACAATGGACATAAAAAGATCTTCAATAATAGGTTCAGAAACAATAAATTGAAAAATAGTCATTAGAAAGGATAGAGCCAGAATACCATAAATAGTTTTAACACCAAACCCTCTTCCTAAAATCTTAAAACCTATCAAAAGAAGGATACCGTTCATTATTAGATTGGAAAAACCAATGGGGAAACCCGTTAAAAAATATATATAGGTAGCAATACCTGAAATTCCACCACTTACAACTCCTGCCGGAATAATAAAGGCCATTAAGCCGGTTGCAAAAAGAATCAATCCAAAAGTGATAATTAGATATGACTTAACCAATTTTATATTCATAATAAACACACCTCAAAATTTGGATGAATATAGTTATCTATTAATCCAATAAACAATAAATTAAATCATATATTTTTTGCTTTTACTCTTGAAACAACCTATATTAATGTTGGTAAACATTCGGGGATGTTTATGGATTCGACGGGAATGATTGTGGGGTTAGGTTGCATGTCGATAATCTTGGATATATCGTAAAATTTCCTTGAAACAAATCTAAATGCAAATAATGATTACGCATTAGCAGCCTAATAGCGGTTGCTCGATCTCTTTAAGTAGTCTGCCGGCTTTTAGAAGATCGTCATTAGGCAGGGTAGCCTTTTATACTAATCTCTGGGTTTAAAGGGCGGAATTTTCAGGGATAGCTTTTCTGGAATTTAGTTGTTGGAAGATCAGAAGAGCGAAGTTAAAACAACAACTAAGCATGTAGAAGCTTAATTTGACGCTTTTTCGGACAGGGGTTCGACTCCCCTCATCTCCACTTATTGGAAAAAGGGATCTTGTTAGAGATCCCTTTTTTTGTGTAAACAGTTGAATATATATTTTAATACTCAACCTGAGTTAGGTATAATTATTTATATAATATTTAGCATAATAAATAGAATGCTACACACCATTTATCATCATCATAGAAAGTTTCGAAGCCTTCACAGGTGGCAACTCTGTCATAACCTTAGCAGCTTGCCTGTTCTTCATCTTTTTCAAGATTCTTACAACATCACCCTCATTCATACCCATTAAAATCTGAGCCGCCTTTCTTGGCTTCATAGAGTTATATTTGTTTGCCAGTGATGAAAGTTCTTTTGTATTGAGTTCTGTTCTATTTTTAACCTCTTCCTCTTTCTCTGTTTCAAGTCTTTTTATCTCACCCTCTTTTGAGGCTAAATTTTTCTCTAAAGCGACAGATTTTGTTCGAGTTGTATCCAGCTTACTTTTAAGTTTTTCCAACTTTCTCTGAAGTTCAACCTTCTCTTTTTTTAACTCTAAAGTAGCTTTATTTTCATTTATATACTCCAAAAGCTCATTTTCAACAAGATCTTTCATAGCATAGTTTGTTCTCAAAGAGTCGGTAATTTGAAACTCTATTCCAGGAATATTTACACCAATTTCTGAAAGAATGGTGCTATCTTCAACTAGAGAAACAGCATCCTCAATCTCCTCATCGGTTATACGCTTCTTGATCCCTGCCATAAAATCTTTGTTATTTCTCAAACTATCAAGATTTAAAAGATAAAATGATGCCAAAGAATCAAGATTAACATTCTTTTCAACCTCAGAAGGCGGAGTATATTTATCTAAAAGGTAAATAAAAAGTACCGCTGATCCTACATAGGTTAATATTGCAATAGAAAGCATTGAAAAAAGACCAATACCTTTTCTTATATGGGTGTTTAAATTTCTATCTTTCATAACCATCTCTTGTGTATAGATTTATAGCTAATTGATCTAAAAATTGAGCCTCTTTATAATCTTGCTCCTTCTTAAATCTAATCTCCTCTTTCTCTTTCAATTTCTCTAAAATCATCCTCTTTTGGGAAATCTCTTTCATTTTATCTCGTTCTCTTCTTAAAATCTTCTCCTTTTCACCTATCTTCTTAACAATAGTTTCAATATTATTGTTAAGCTCCTCAATATATCTAATATAGATAAGATGGGTTCTGGAGTTATAGTTTTTTAGTTTACCAAGCTGATCAAAAACCTCTTTTCTCTCATCATAGAGCTTTCTCTGTTCCTCGGAACTTTTTCTATACTCCTCTTCAGCAACTCTTACCTGCTTTAGCTGAAAATCCTCCTCTTGTTTTCTAATCTTCAAAACCGATTCTAATCTAAACTTTCTCTTCATAACTACAAACTCTTTGTGCAAATATTTAGCCAATTGATAATAAAAAGGCTTTTTCATAAATTATATTGAACTATTTTGATAGAGAAGAAGGTAAAAATAGTATACTTCTCCTAAAGATCTACAGAGAATACAGAAGTTCCATACTCTCCTCAAATGTAAAAGAATCTCTAATATTCTGCCTTAAAAAGTTATCTATTGTACCCTTTTTAGCTATAGCTTTATCAATCTTAGGATTTGATCCTTTTACATAAGCTCCAATATTTATAAGATCCTCATTCTCTCTGTAAACAGCCATAAGCTCTTTTATCTCACCTGCTTTCTTTGAGTGATCATCATTCGCTATTTCACTAAAAAGTCTGGATACAGACTCAAGAATATCTATAGCAGGATAGTGATTCTTTGCCGCTATCTTCCTTGAAAGTACAATATGTCCATCAATAATTGACCTTACAGAATCACCTACGGGATCATTCATATCATCTCCCTCAACCAAAACGGTGTAAAGAGCCGTAATATTACCACTGTCGCTTGTACCACTTCTCTCCAAAAGTTTTGGAAGATGATTAAATACTGAAGGGGTGTAACCTTTTGTGGTAGGAGGTTCTCCAATAGCAAGACCTATCTCACGAAGCGCCATTGCATACCTTGTACAACTATCCATCATAAGTAGAACATTTTTTCCCATATCTCTAAAATATTCAGCTATAGAAGTAGCCAAAAGAGAACCTTTAACTCTCATGAGAGCTTCTTTATCACTAGTAACCGTTACAACAACAGATTTTTTTAAACCCTCCTCGCCAAGATCTCTTTCAATAAACTCTCTAACCTCTCTCCCCCTCTCTCCAATGAGAGCAATAACATTTACATCTGCTTCACCACTCTTTGCTATCATACCCATAAGAACAGATTTTCCCACTCCTGAACCGGCAAAAATTCCAACCCTCTGACCTTGCCCGCAGGTTATAAGTCCATCAATAGCTTTTATACCGGTAGTAAATTTTTTATCAATTCTTGGTCTAGAAAGAGGATCGGGAGGAGATTTTGTTAAGTTTACAAATTTATCACCTTCAATCCTACCCTTTCCATCAAGAGGTTCTCCAAGTCCGTCAATAACTCTACCAAGAAGAGCATCACCAACTTTAACTTGAAGTGGCTTATTAGCATTTCTAACCTCACACCCCGGAGAGATACCATCCATATTTGAGAGAGCCATTAAAAGAGTATTACCGTTGTTAAAACCAACAACTTCGGCAGGTATTTTATCATCTTGATTCCGTTTACTTATATAGCAGAGATCACCTATGGAAGCTTCAGGACCTGAAGACTCTATAACGAGTCCTACAACCTTTACAACCTTACCACTAAGTCTGTAAGGGTTGGATTGTTCCACAGCTTTAAAATATTTTGAGAATCTACCATCTGCTCTCATATAAAAATCTCCAAAAATGGAAAATCTTAACTTTTAATTCCTAATCATGACCTACTTTTAAAAGATTCAAAACTTTCCGGGCTTATAGTAGAGAGAGTTAAAATCTAACCTTTTTCAGTAGGTACCAATTACTCTTCATCTCTGACACTGTCAATTTTTGCAAGAATTTCATCTAGTCGTACTTTTAACCTAGCATCCAAATATCCTGAGTCAGACTCAATTATAACACCACCCTGATCAACTCTACTATCAACATCAATGGTTATATGTTTAAGATCGTCAAAACCACTTTTAATATGGTCTAATCTATCCTTTACCATAGAGATATCCTTTTCACTAACTAAAATTTTCAAGCGACTCTTATCCTGAATTACTGATATGGATTGTTTTATAGCTTCAATTGTGGATTCCGGGAGATTCTCTATTTGAACAGATAAAGTTTTTTGAGATATAACCTTTACAAGATTAATAAGAACAGATTCTGTTTCGGTAAAAAATTGAGAAACAAGATTATTAAGATTTTCTGATGCCGAATGAAGATATTCTATGGCAGGGACTACCTTTTCTTCACCTTTTCTACTACCCTCAAGCTCACCATCTGCAAAACCTTGATCGTAAGAAGAGCTTTTTACCCTTTCAAGCTGATCTTGAAACTCTATATCTTTTTCAGTAAAAGCTCTGTTAAATTCATTATCTTTTTCGTCTAATCTTTTTTGAAGAAAAGAAAGTTTAGATCTTAGATTTTTCACCTCTTCAAGAAGCTCATTCTCTTTATCAAACGATTTAAAACTAAAACTTTCATAGCCAAGAATAGTACCCTCCCTATGGATCTTTGCTATCTTTTTCTTATTCTCACGATTCATAAAATAAAATTCTCCAAAAAAAGAAAAAATATCTCATTAATTACTCAACAAGTTGCTCAGAATTTGATCCTCCAAGAATAACCACTTGACCATCTTCTTTCAACTTATTGATAATATCAACAATTCTCTGTTGAGCCTCTTCAACTTCACTAAGCCTAATTGCACCCAGAAACTCCATCTCCTCTATAACAAGATTTCTTGCTCTCTCAGACATATTCTTAAGAACCTTATCCTTAACCTCATCACCAACACCTTTAAGAGCATAGGTAAGCTCTTTATTCTCAACCTCTTTGAGAACTTTTTGTATAGATGTATCATCAAGTCTGACAATATCCTCAAAGGTAAACATAAGATTTTTAATATCAGTGGCAAGTTCATAATCAAGCTCTGTAATATCTCCAAGTATTTTTTGAGTAACCGCAACACCCATTTGATTGAGAATATCAGCAATAGATTTAAGACCTCCAAGAACCGGTGAAGTTCCTGAGATCATATCTATTCTGTTTTCTAATACTTTCTCAACAGCAGAGATTGTTTCAGGAGTAACTCTATCCATTGAAGCAAATCTTCTAACAACATCAACTTGAAGATCTGAATCCAACTCAGAAAGTATAGATGAAGCTTGAGCTTGATTTAATTGGGAGAGTACAAATGATATAGTTTGTGGATGCTCCTTTTGAATAAATGTCAAAAGCTGATCAGGATCAACATCTTTCAATATATTAAAACCTTTAACCCTCATCATTCTTTGAACTTTACGAATCATCTCAAGAGCTCTGTCGGTACCAATGGCTTTTTCCAAAACCTCATGTGCATATGTTATACCACCACTTTGTATGTAGTGTTGAGTGAGAATCATCTGATGAAATTCAGTAATAACTCTCTCTATAGTTGCAGAATCTACATTATGCAAAGTAACTATGGCAGATGTTATCTTCTCAATCTCTTCATCACCTAGATTTTGATAGATATAGGCAGAAGCATCTGCTCCAATAGAGATCATGAGTATAGCAGCTTTCTCTACACCGGTTAAATGCTCTTCAACTGTCTCTTCAGTTGTTTCTTCTATATCTTTTGCCATCTATCACCCTTTGCTTTAAAATCAAATTCTATTAAAAAGTTTAAGCAATAATCTTAAAAAAACAGATCAACCTTATAAATTTACAAAACTTCAACAATAAAAGCTAAATATATAAGAGAAAAATAGATCTTCTAATTTATTTAGGAGTTTTTTTGAAGAGTTCCCAAATAAATCCCAAAAAGTAAAATATTATTTTCCCAATCCTGACTCCTCGTATAACCATGATTTTAGGAGTGAAGAAGCATCTTTAGAGTTGTTAACAACAAATTTTCTAATCTGCTCTTGAAGCTCATTTCTTTTTCTTACCTCTTCCGGCATATCCTCCTCAATAGATTTCCTTCTTGAGTTTTCACCATCCTCTTTAATTCTATCCTCCTCCTTTTGGAGATCTTTTGCATCAATTATTCTTCCGTCAGGAGTAACAATTTTCCCACTGATTTCATCAGATATAATCTTTGGCCATATTTTACGACTAAATTCTGTTGACTTCTGAATAAGTCCTCTAACTACTAACAATAGTATGATAATGAGTAGCATAATTGAACCATACTTTAAAGAGATCTTTATAAAATCTATGGTTTCAGGATTAAGACCTTTTGCCTGCTCTAACAGTTCATGATCCATAGTAAATTGAAGATTTACAACCTCTATAACATCACCTCTTGCTTTATCAAACCCAACAGCACTGGTAACAAGAGATTTTATATTTTCAAGCTCTTCGTTACTTCTTTGAACATATTCTGTTCTTACCTCTCCATCTGCATCAGTTACAGTTTGATACTTACCATCAACGGATACGGCAATAGAAAGCTTTTTTACATTTCCAACCTCTTTAATAATACTTGCGGTACTCTTATTTATCTCATAGTTAGAGATACTGCTTTCGGTAGATTGATTATTTCCATTCTCTCCGGTTGCACTATTTTCGTTTCTCTCCTCAGATCTTGTAACCTGATTTTCAGGATTGTAAAGCTCCTCCATTTTCTCAACTTTATCAAAGTTAAGCTCAGTATTAACTCTAACTACAGTTCTACCCAAACCAATGGTTCTATCAAGCATAGATTGAACTTGATTTTCCAAAGATCTCTCTATACTCCTCTTTATCCTAAATTGATTAGATGAGATACCTGCTATACTCTCAGGATCATCATGCCAATTAAGTTGATTACCATAGTTATCAACAATAGATATATTATCAACTCTCAAACCTTCAACCGAATTTGCGACTAAGTTTAAGATACCCTCTATTTGCTTATTTGTAACACCTGCCCTATTTCTTAAAGTTAAAGCAATTGAAGCACTAGGGTCATGCTTATCCTCTTCAAAAAGAGCTCTTTTAGGTATAACAAGGTGAACTCTTGAACTAACTACACCCTTTAAAGAGTTAATTGTTCTGCTAATCTCACCCTCCAAAGCCCTTTTACTGTTTATTCTTTGCATGAAATCTGTCATACCAAGCTTATTATTATCAAAAAGCTCATACCCTATGGTAGATTCTGAAGGAAGACCTTCTGAAGCCATAGAGAGTTTCAAGTTATCAACCATTGAGCTCTCTACATATATAATAGAACCATTACCCTCTAATCTATACTCAATATTCATCTCTTTAAGTTTTGTTACTATAGAGCTTGCATCTTTTTGGGTTAAATTTGAATAAAGGATTGCCTCATCTTTTGAAGTAGCCCAGAAAAGAGTAGATACAATCATAATCAAAGAAAGAACAGAAACTACCCCTAAAACAATCCTTTGACCCTTTGACATTTTTTCAATCATTCTTGAAAGCTGACTTCTCTTCTCAAAAAGAGGTTCTTTCTTATTCAAGCTACTATTTTCTACACTATTTTCAATACCGTTGTCAATATTATTATCAGCCATAAGATGTTCCTTCCGTTAAACAAACCTCAATAGATCAACGCAAAATATAGTAGCATTTACTATGCCATATATATGTTGTGTAAAGAGAAACTATTACTGCAAAAGATTTTTGAGAGAAGATAGGCAAACTTTTTCATAATATTCAGAATCTTCCTGTTGAGGATACAATTTTGAGAGAGGAGGAAGATGATAGTTGGAAGACGGAAGACGGATCTGCCTGTGCGTGCCACGCACGCAGACAGGAGACAGGAGTTGTGTCGCTTTGCTCTTTTATTTATTAAAACCCTTTGAAAT
>PDON01000065.1 GCA_002742935.1 Candidatus Cloacimonadota bacterium
CTTACTATCTCTAGAGTAGTTTTTTAAAATTCCACTATAACAATTGCCATTTACACTTCCTATACTTTCAGCAATAGGCTTTCCTAAGCTTTTTCTATTAATAAAATTACCATTTAAGTCATATTTATTTACTATTCTACTGTTGACAGATGTTACAAATATAGTATCATTATTTAAAATAATACCATTGGGTTGTATTATTTCTCCGGGACCTTCTCCATTACCTCCAAATATCTTAGATAGTTTTCCATATTTATCTATTATGGCTATTTTCCCTTCTTTATAAGAAGATAGATATAAATTACCTTTATCATCAATGAAATGTGGAAAGAAACCTGCAAGATCTAGATCTCCTAAATTTAATTCATATATTTTTTTTGTTTCTGCCTTTACAGTATTAACATTTTTATTAACTCTGTTTCTTATAACTTTTTTTCCATCTATAATTATGGTTTTATAGCCAACTTCATTGGAACAAGAAAGAAATAAACAGGTAAATAATAGTAGTATTATTTTATAATAAATATGGCCATAAAAGCTCAACTTAATTAAAATATGTTATTATTGTAAAAAGAATTAGTGGACTAGAGATAAATAATATTAAGATATTTATTCCTGTAAAAATTTTTAAATATCCTTTTTTATTTTTCCCTTTCATAACTCTTTTATGGGTAAATATATTTATTACAAAATTAATCACACTAGCAACTAAAGAAACTAAGAGAGAGCTATTTTTATCATATCCAAATAATGGAAGAGCAATATAAAAAGATACTCCGAATAGCAAAGAAGAGAAGATATTTACCAGGGTAAAATAAATTTTTATATTTTTTTGTAAAAATAACCAAGTGTTATCATCTTTATACATTTTATAAATCATTAATAATATTACTATACGACCTAATATTCTCATATTATCCTCCCTCAATAAAAATAGAAAAATTATATAATATTATAAACTTTTAGACTGCCATTATCCACATTAAATGTATAAATTTTATCATTAATTATTTTTATATGCATAAATGCATTAAACTCAAAATCAATATCAAATTCAAAATAATTAGTATTTATAAATTTATTATCCTTGAAAATATCAAATCTTAGACCTAAGTTTTTATCATCCAATTCTTTAGGAGTACAAACCCAAATCCTTTTTTTATTGTCAATATAAATTCCATTTATAGATTTTTTATATTTTTTTCCTCTATTTTTAGGCTTCATGGAAGATATTCTACTTAATTTCTTTTCCGCTAAAAAGTACTCATGTTCTGAATATTCTTTTTTTGAATAACTTTTTGAAATAACTCCTTTATGGTTTCCTAAAAAATCATAGAAATTTATTTCATAGAAATCATAAGAATTCTTAGCAACATAGATATATTTTTCATCAGACACATAACTAGAATATAAAAATAAAGGATCTGTTGAATCTCCTTGTTTAAATGAAAGTTCTTTTTTATAAATTGATTTAATTGGAATAATATTATTATCATATATATTTATAGATGTAAAATATATTAGTTTTTTTTCATATTTTTTTAGGTCAAAACTTGATCCTACTAATTTACTATTAGTAATATTTTTTAGAAAGAATGGTATTTTACCTTTTATATTTTTTTTTCTCACAAATTTACCATTAACAGTGAATAATGTAACAGTTCTATTATAATTATTATTGATATATATTGAATCATTTGATATAAAAAATGATGATACTTTAGTAAATTCTCCAGGTCCAGTACCCCTTCCTCCAAATTCTTTAATAAAAATGCCTTTAGAATTATATTTTTTCACTTTAAAATCTTTAAAATCTATAAAATATATATTCCCAAAACTATCAACATCAAAAAAAGCTGGATATGTTAAATTGTCAGTTCCTGAACTTATCTCAAATTGTTTATCGACTTCAACAAAATAATTTTTATCCAACGGAATATTTGAATTCTTATATTCTTCTACTTCTTTTTTACTCACCGAACAACTTATAAATAAAATAAAAAATGCTAATAATAGTTTATTGTATTTCACTTTATCCTCCATTTGGTTAGAATCTGGTTATTGATATACTTCAGAAACATTACAACTAAAAATTGTTTTATTATCATAATGCATTTTCAAAAGTGTTTTTAAAGAAAATTTCCATTTTTCACAATTATTTTTTTTATTATTTTGTATTTTAGTATAAGGACAACCACCCAAACAAAGAGGTAAATAGCTACAGTTTTTGCAATTTATGTTATCAAAAGGATTCCATAAAATCCATTTGTTATAGTTTTTAGAATCAAAATAACTCCTATCTGTAATTTTACCAAAAGAAGCTTTTGGGTTTGTACTATCATTCCAGCATTTATGCATTTCTCCGTTAGGTCCAAAAACAACAGAGTTTGTTCTTGTTGCTCCACAAAAATCATTTTTATTCCTAGGATAGATCGATATTTTAAAACCCTTTTTTAGGGCATATTTAAATATCTTTATTTCTTCAATTGAAAATTCTTTTTTTGAAAGTTCTCTAGTTTTATAATGGTTTTTATCAAGTTCATTTTTCGCAAAATCTTGAACATGCCCAAGATATGGATATACCCTGTTTTTCAGACCTTCTTTCTCTAGGATATCAAATAAATTTTTAATATCAAAAAAATTTTCTTTATCAATATTGATTCTTACACTAATTTTAAAATATTTTGAAGCTATTTTTATATTTTCTATTATCTTATCAAAGGTTCCTTTATTATCTTTTTTATATGGTCTTCTAATATTGTGAATATCTCTACTCCCATCTACAGTAATTTGCAAAGCGTCTATTTTTAATAATTTTAAAAGCTTAATTTTTTCAGTATTTAAATCATAACCATTTGTTATCATCATTGAAGAATAAACAGCCCTTCTTTCATTTGAAATCTTTATAAAATACTTGGATAATTTTTCTATTATTTCTAATTCCAGTGTAGGTTCTCCACCAAACCATACTACTCCAAAAACACCGCTATAGAGTAACTTTTTTTCAACATACTTTTTAATTCTATCTATAACCTCTTTAGTCATAATCTCTCTTTTGTTGTCTTCAAAACAGTAAGAACAGTTGAAATTACAATCCAAAGTTGGTGAAATTGTTAATGTCAAAGTTTTTTTTGAATATCTGTTTTCTTCATATCTAAGCTTTATAAAATTAAACTCATCAAACTTACTATCAATTAGAAATCCATTATTAGTTAAGGTTTTAAGCAGAGTATTATTTATATCACTATAGATAGGTGTAGTATTTAATAAAGCTTTTACTTTTAAGTATTCCTTATTATTATCAAATACAATAAATGAATTTCTAAAAGAATTGTAACCAAAATAGTTGCCATCATCTTCCCATAGAATATTATATTCTGATTTCTTTAGAACCAAGGTTAACTCCAAATAAATTTATCAAAAAAGTTAATTATTATTTAATTTTTTATTGGTCAAAAAATAATTTTTGACCAATAAAAATCATCATAAAATTATTGTGTCAATCGCACATATATCTGCGGCACACATATCAAGTACACACGCTTCTGCTAAACAAGCGTTAGCTCCACATGCTTGAATTGCACATCCTTTCCATCCACAAGCATCAGCAGCACAAGCATCTTTAGTATCTTCATTTTCAGAAGAAACATAAAAAGAAGTAGATCTTTCTATAACCTTCATAATTTTCTCCAATTTTACTTTTACTTTTTTGTTGTAACTACCCATACACTATTACTGACAATAACCGGTTTTAATAACTTGCTCTCATAGTTTCTGAATAGATTATATTTAAATTTACAACTGCTTTTATACAGCTACAAATATTTTCCATGTCCAATTTTGATATAAGAAAATTTATCAGGGGTTTCTGATGTTTTCTTTTTAAACCACCTAATAAAATGTTCTTCGTTTTTAAACCCGACTTCATAAGCAATACTACTGATTTTATAATCTTTATTCCTCAATAGCTCTATAGAGTATTTTAATCTACAACCCTGATAAAAATCTTTCAAACTTTCCTTTTCAAAACCTTTAAACCAAATTCTCATTGTATTATATTTTATACCTGCTTTCTCGCAAATACAGGGTAATGAAAAACAATAACACTCATTGCTCTTGATTATTCTTTTTATTCCTTCGATTTTCATCCTTTTAAACTTTTCACAGTAAAATCGTCTATACTTTCTATCTCTCTTCTCCAACTATCTTCTCCGATGATTTAAAATAGAATTTACTTGAGGCTTGTTTTTAAAAGATCATAGATATGATCCATACTTTACTCTATTAGTTGCCCTAAAATTAATTACTAAAAACACTCTTCCTCCTTTAATTTCTTAATCTAGGGATGTCTGTTCCCTCATTGTTATCACTTCTATCCGTATCAATAATAATTGCTTTACCATCTACCATTACATAGATAATTTCTGCACTAACTTGAGATGTTAATGTTGCAATTAAAATGATAAGTAAAAATATCTTTTTCATCCTAAACTCCTATAATTTGTGCTACAGGAGGATTTTACAAAGAAAATTTTTATCTTCAAAATCTACTATTTTTGGTAAAAGTTACTAGTTTTATCTTTTAAATTATATTGATTATGAAAGATAAGGATTTAAGCTTGCAATTTTTGATAAATATTTTTACCTTAAAAAGAAACAATAAATTTTGGATAGTATGGCGTATTCTCTAGATTATAAAAACCTAGTTCTTGATAGAATCCTTAAAGGTGAATCAATTCTAAATATATCAAAAGATTTCTCTATATCCAGAAAAACACTTTATACTTGGAAGAGTAAGGGAGGGGCTTGTTTAAAACCAAGTATTAGAGAAAGGGTTATATCTTTTGAAGAGAAGAGAAAAATAGTAGAACTTAAATCTTCTAACCCTAAAATTACTCTAAGAGAGATAAAGGAAAGATTAAAGCTATCTATATCTCTTAAATCGATATTTAGTTATATAAAAAAGGAGAATCTATCCGAACCTAGAATTAAAATTAGTACAGAAAACTATAAAAACTACTACTCCTATAGTGTGGAAAAACTTGAATATTTATATAATAAACTAATCAAAACAAAAAAGTTTAAAGAAACTATTGAGGAAAGATTCTGTTTCTTTTTAATATTTTATGATAGAGGGATCTTTAAAAATGCTCTTAAAATTATTAAATCTCTTCACAGAAATATAAAAAAAGTAACAGAGGTTTTAAAGGGGAAACCAAGGTTTAATCCTATAGAGTTTTATAGAGTGTTGGGGGATTGTTATTGTGCAAACGGCATAAAGAGTGAGGGTGACTTTTACTATGAAAAATACCTTCAAAAACTTGATGAAAATATTTTATCAAACAATAAGAGTAATGATCTATTAGGGTTTTCATCCCTTCTTTTTACCTCTGATATAGAACGATCTAAAAGTATGGCTCTATATCTTAAGAGAGAGGTAAATAGTATTTTAGATTCACAAATTAAAAATAGAGTTTGTTGGGGGATAGGGGATTACTATTATAAATTAGGATCCTATGAAGAGGCTAAACACTATTATGGTATAGTATCTAAGGATACTAAAACTAGCAAAACAAATATAGCTATTTCATATTTTGCTATTTCAGTTTGTGAGAAAAATTTAAACAACCTATCTAAATCTTTATTTTTTTTGAATAAAGCTAAATCTTGTAATAACAATGAAGATCTCTCCCTTGCTGGGCAGATAGAGAAAGAGATAGGCTTGATCGCTTTTAGACAACTAAGAAAGAGAAAAGCTATAAATCAATTTCTAAAAGCTAAGAAAATATTTGTTAGTATAGATAACGAGAAAGAACTTGTAATCACTTTTTTTAATATGTGTAGGTACTATAAATATTATAAGAGTGAGAAAAATTATCAATTATACTATAATAGGATTGAAACCCTAGGTAAAAACAATCCAAAACTTTCAACAAAGTATTGGTTGGAGAAACTGGATAATCTTTAAACCTTTTCCCTCTTTTTCTTGGTATTATACTATATCAAAAATTATATTAGATATATAAATCTATTTTCTTAAAGGAAAGATTATGAAAAAGCTAGGCTTAGGAATACAAGAGCTGTCAAAATTAAGAGAAAATAATTATGTTTATGTAGATAAAACGGAAATTATCCATAGGATTATTACAACTGGTTCCTACTACTTCCTTTCTAGACCTAGAAGATTTGGGAAATCTCTCCTTGTGAACACAATAGAGGAGATTTTTAAAGGAAATAAAGAGCTATTTAAAGAAACTTGGATTTACGATAAGTGGAACTTTGAAGAGAGGTTTCCGGTTATAAAAATAGCTTTTACGAATCTAGATTATGAAAATAATGATTTAGGAGACGAGATTTCTGAAGTGTTGGATAGGATAGCTGGTAAAAATGAAATAAAGCTAAACTCTAAGACATATAAAAAGAAATTTCAGGAATTGATAATAGCTTTGAGCAAAATAAACCCTGTTGCTATTTTGATAGATGAGTATGATAAACCTATTATTGATTATATCACTGATATAAAAACAGCTGAAAAAAATAGAGAAACCTTAAAAAAATTCTACTCTGTTGTTAAGGATTTGGATAAACATATAAAACTACTCTTTATAACCGGAGTATCAAAGTTTAGTAGAGTATCGTTTTTTAGCGAGCTGAATAATTTAACGGATATAACAATAAAAAAACAGTATGCGGATATTACAGGATATAGCGAAAAGGAGATTGAAGATAATTATGGAGAGTATTTAAAAGAGATCGAAGATGAGTTTAATCTCGATAGGAAAGGTTTAATGAACCTTATAAAGTTATGGTATAACGGATACTCTTGGGATGGAAAAACCTTTGTTTATAACCCATACTCTGCAATAAGTTTCTTAAATGATAGGGAGTTTAAAAATTTTTGGTTTAAATCCGGAACTGCTACATTTTTAATAAAAAAGATTAAAGAGAATGGAATAAATATCAAAAATTATGATAAAATGATAAAAGTTCCTGAAACATCTTTAGATTCTTACGAAATCAATAATATTGATATAACCGTTCTACTATTCCAAGCAGGATATTTAACTATAAAAGAAAAAATTGTTGATAGGAACGATTTTTCTCTATCCTATAAGTTGGGTTATCCAAATATGGAGATAAGAAAATCTTTATATCTACTTTTAGGAGCTGAATTTTCAGATATTCAGAGTGGTATTTTCTCCCAAATGTCCCAAAGTTTATTAGACTCTCTAAAAACAAATGATATAGACCTATTTATTGATACTTTGAGATCTATTTTTGCTTCCATACCAAACAATTTAGCCAGTGGAAGATATGAGAGTTATTATCATACTGTTATCTATTTAGCTTTAATGTTTATTGGAACAAATATCAAGGTTGAACAAAAAACAAATAATGGTATAATTGATGCTGTAGTTGAGACTGCTAATTTTGTTTATATCATGGAGTTTAAGATGAGCAGTGCTTCATCTGCCATAAAACAGATTAAAGAGAAAAAGTATTACGAACCATACTTAGCCGATAAAAGAGAGGTTTTTTGTATGGGTATAGCCTTTGATGAAAAGGATAGGAATGTGGATGATTTTATAGTTATGGGTTTAGATGAGCTGAAATAATAGAACTATATTTTACATATATTTTAACAGGAAATTCACTTATACTCCTTCCACTCATATACTCCCCATAGAAAACTTTTTTGATCATATATCTTTCCATGAGAATCAACTTTCTCTTCTGACTCATATAGTCCAAATAGAACATAAATATTGTTTTTGGACAATATTTTTTTCCCATCTCGACCACTTATCAAATGGCTTATCTCTTTCCTAAGTAGTTTTTTCTCTCTATGTAGTTCTAAAGTATCCTTTCTAAAAGAGTTTTCCAATATTTCTATCTCTCTATTCAAACTCTTTTTTAACCCTTTTATCTTTTTGTTAAGAATATTTATATCCCTCTGTTTTGAGATAAGTTCTAACAAAAGATCCTGATTTTCTGTAATAGAAGGATATACATGACTACCAAAAAAATAGTTATTAGTTTTTGGAAAATTGATAGAGTCCAAATCAGCAGGAAGATTTAGTTTAGACTTGTACCTATCAATAGTTGAATCGCTATAACTTATAGTTGTACAAGAAGAGAGAAATAATATAGAAATAGTTAGTACAATTTTTAAATAGATTGAGTAAAAAAATATTTTTCTCATAATAAATTACCCTTAAATTCTCTATTAAAATAAAAGTTTTCACTTTTGAGCTATCAATAAAATATCAACCTCTTAAATAAGATTTATTCTTTTTTTCAGTAGATCCTATTTAATCATAATTAAAAGTTTTTTACTCTTACTATAGTTAGGATTAAGCTCTAAAGATTTTTTTAGATAAGTCTTAGCATTTTCATAATCATTTTTAAGATGATATAACTTACCCAAAAGATAGTTTGCCCTAAATAATCTCGGCTGATTATCCAGTATATTGATTTTATCCTTTAGTTTTAAATATCTCTTTAAATATTCAATACCCTTATCATAGTTTAACTTTTTCTTTACCGAGTAATTTCCATAGTAAGACAGTAGTTTTGTAGATTCAATCTTAGATATTCCTCTATCTAAAACTTCAAACCCTTTGTCATTCATATTTCGCATAAAATAACTTCTTGCTGTTAAGAAATAAAAATTAGGATTCAAACTATACTTCTCAATACATTTCTCTCCAAAAGATCCTGCATCATCCATATCACCACCGAAAAAGAAAAGCCTTAATTTACATAGATCAGAATATTCCTCATCAAATTTATAGGTATCGCTTAATATTTTTTCAGTTTCATCATCATCTCCACCATAAAACCAAGGAACAATTTGGTATTCTAAAGCTAAGTGAAATATTAAACCTTTATGTTTAGGATTGAGTTTATACCCTTTTTTGAGAAAATCAAAGGTTTTATCAACTTTTTCCTTACCGGATGGAAGATTTGCATCTTTTGAGTTATCTGTCGATAGTAAAAATTTTGCAGTCTTATATAAAATATCGGGATCATCATCTTTGAGTTTTAGGGCTTTTTCCATTATAAAATAGGCTTTTTCTGGATTTCCTTTAAGGTTTTCTATTAAACCGGTAAAATAGTATTGCTCAAATTTTTTCAAAGATGGTATAATCTTTTCTGCTTCATTGAGTTGATCTGTAGCTATTAATTTTTCAACCTTTTTGTTACTAATTGAAAAGAGAGAACTACTTAAAATCATCATTATTAAACAATAGTATTTTAACATTTTAGACCCTTATTCTTAATTTAATATTTTATACACTTCTATAGTTAATTTATCCTTGTTTAAAACAAAGATCTTATCCTTATATATTCTAAACTCAAGGGTAAGAAAAAGTTCTGGATTATTTACCTCAAAATCCATAGAAAGTGAGTTTTGGAAAATATTATCAATAAAAATATCAAACTTTACACCTTTCTCTTCATCTGGAACCGCAACCCAAACTCTGTTTAGATGATCGATAAAGATACCGTTTATAGATTTTTTATAATCTAACCCTTTAAAACCTTTTAACTCATTACCCATGATAGAGTTTTTATTTTTTTTATCAGGATTACTCTTTTTCTTTATATAGCTTTTTCTTATTTCAGAGATCTTCTCTTTATTGCTATTGAAAATATAGTATCTATAGCTATCACTACTATTTTCAGCTATGTAGATATTTCCTCTAGAATCAAAATCTACTTTAGGAATCATACCTGTCAAAGATTCAGAACTATTGGTTTCAAATTTACTATATTTATATATCTCTCTTCCTTGAATAAAATAGCTATAATCAAAGAGATAGATATTATTACTAAGCTCCATCTCGCTCTTTGAAAAATCAGGCATTATTGCAGATCCTAGTAAAAGATTATTCTGATACTTTTTTACATAGGTTGGCATAACCTGTTTTGGAAGGTCCCTTTTCTCAATAAAAGTTCCATCAGAATTAAAGATTAAAAATCTCTTATTCCCAGGCATAAGGATATGAACTCTATCATTTATACAAACCATATTTACAACATAATCTCTTATGATAAACTCTCCCGGACCACTTCCCAATCCACCAAAAGAGAGAAGATAATTACCTCTATCATCATATTTAAAAACCTTTGACTGCTTTTTATCCAGTAGATATATATTTCCATTCTTATCAATATCAAATGAGGAAATATCATTTATATAAATAGAATCATTTACCTGTGAACTTAATGTAAACAGTTTCTCTATTTCAATCTTAAAAGAATCATCAGCAGGAGTATTTTTATTTATATAGTATGTTACCCCATTTTCTGTATAACTCTTGATTTTTTTGCTACAGCTAAAAGTAAAAAGAATTACAAATATGATTACAAAAGATTTTGACATATTTTTCATTATTTTTAATTCCATTTTTTATCTTTATGCCCATACTTAAAGATAAGCCAGCTCTCTTTTTCATCACTACATTACATATTTCTTCTTTTTCTAGTAAATAAATATTTTGGTAACCAAAAGCAATTTCTACAATAAAAAATATATTCTTTTTATCAAACCAACAATCCTAATATTTTTGTCGCAGATTTAATCCTTGTGTACTAACTATTATTCTGTACTTTCATAATATTTAATTTTTTCTAAGTGCTACTCCTAAGTTTAGAATGATAAAACTATTTGATATATAATATAGATATAAATAAAAAAAATATTCGTGTCAAGGAGTAGAGATTAAATTTTAAACTTTATTTATAGCCCTTAGGATAGAACCTCTAGTATCCAAAATAATTTTTATTAAATCTACAGATCTATTTTTGAAATCTATAAACTTTTTTTTTGGGAACTTTTTATAGCCAAAAGAAGCAAAAGAGGAATTAGGGTGAATAGATAAAACTACTCTAAAAAATCAGACTGACTAGAAGCGAGCAGTACAAGGAATTACTTTTTTATGTAATTTAAGCCTATAATTACTAGGTGATTTGAACATAAAAATCAACTTATCTTACTGACGGTTTATAGACAATCTGAATTTTTCACAAACTGAGATATACAAACCTATTTTTATCATACCCCGTATTAACTATAGTTTCTATTTTAGCAAACAGATATTTGCATTAAATTATAATCTATAAAGATAAATTAAAATAGAGGAAATCAGTATGAACTATCCAAAAACTAGGAAATCCAACCAAGTTGATGATTATTTTGGAGTTAAAATTCCGGATCCCTACCGTCACTTAGAGGATGATCGCAGCCTTGAAACAGAGGAGTGGGTAAAAGAGCAAAATGCCCAATGTGAACAATATCTAAACCAGGTAAAAGGTAGAGAAGAACTGGGTAAACAATTAAAAGATCTAATGAACTACCCAAGTTATACTACCCCTTTTAAAAAGGGTGATTACTACTACTTCTACCATAATGAAGGGTTACAGAACCAATTTGTTATCTACAGACAAAAAAGTTTAGATGATCCGGCAGAACTATTTTTGGATCCAAATACTCTATCTGATAATGGAACTACATCTGCTCATCTTAGTGGCTTTTCAGATGATGCTAAATTTGTTACAGTTTTTATATCTGAAGCGGGTTCAGATTGGCAAACTATTAAGGTTATGAATACCGAAACTAAAGAATGGTTAGAAGATGAGATAAAATGGGTTAAGTTTTCAGGTGCACAATGGATTGATAACGGATTCTACTACAGCGGATACTCAAAACCCGATAATAGTTCCAGTGATAAGAACCAGTTTCATAAAGTATATTATCACGAATTAGGAAAATCTCAGGAAAATGATCAACTAATCTACGAAGATAAAGAAAACCCTCTTAGATTTCACACTCTATCTATAACTAAAGATAAGCAGTTTCTCATATTGTATATATCTGAAGGAACAAGTGGAAATAAAATAAAGGTTTTAAACAGAAGTAAAAATGGTAAAGAGTTTACAACAATTTTTGATAAAGATGGTTATGAGATGAGTATTGTTGATACCAAAGATGATAAGTTGATCACCATGACTAACTATCAAGCACCAAACTCTAAAGCTATTATTTTAGATCCTGAAGATCCTGAAAACTATACAGATTTGATCCCGGAAAAAGAGTATCCTTTAGAAGGTATAGTAATTACCAATTACGGTATAATTGCATCCTACCTCAAAGATTGCTCTACCTATGTTGAAGAGCTTGATGAAAATGGTAAATTTAAAAGAGAGATTAAGTTTCCTACAATAGGTTCTATAGGAATTGGAAGTTACGAAAGGAGACCGGAAGAGCTATTTTTTAGCTTCTCATCCTATGTTCACCCTACAACAATCTACTCCTATAAAACAAAGGATGGAGAACTTAAACTTTTCAAATCAACACCAACTACTTTTACCCCTGAAAACTATACGGTTAAACAGATCTTTGTAGCTAGTAAAGATGGCACTAAGGTTCCTTTCTTTATGATCCATAAAAAAGGGTTAAAATATGATGGAAACAGACCAACAATTGTTTACGGTTACGGTGGTTTTAATATCAGTTTAACACCGAGCTATAATCCGGCACTTGTTCCTTTCTTGGAAAAAGATGGAATTTATGTTGTTACAAACCTGAGAGGTGGTGGAGAGTATGGCGAAAAATGGCATGAAGGTGGAATGAAAGAGAAGAAACAGAATGTATTTGATGATTTTATCTCTATCACAGAGTACCTTATAGCAGAAAACTATACCAATCCTAAAAAGATTGCAATTAATGGTGGATCTAATGGTGGGCTCTTAGTGGGTTCTATTCTAACTCAAAGACCTGACCTTATTGGAGCAGCTATTGCTGAAGTTGGAGTTTTGGATATGCTCCGTTTCCATAAGTTTACCATAGGTTGGGGATGGGCAGTAGAGTATGGAAGCAGTGATAATAAAGAGGATTTTGAATATTTGATAAAATACTCACCTCTTCACAATATTAAGGAGGATTTTAACTACCCTCCAACTATGGTTATGACAGCAGATCATGATGATAGGGTTGTTCCTGCTCACTCTTTTAAGTTTGTTGCAACTCTCCAAGAGAAAGCTCAGAAAAAGAACCCTTATCTTTTGAGGGTGGATATAGATTCAGGACACGGTAGCAGCAGTAGAGATAAATTGATTAAAAATGCAAAGGACAGACTATCTTTCGTTTTTAAAAATTTAGGTATGGAAGATTAGTCAAAAGATTGGACAAGTAATAAAACAGCTCTCCAAAACGGAGAGCTGTTTTTATTATAAATAGAAAACATTGATTAGTTGAGCAGTGTTCCAATATCTGAATCAAGTTGAGAAATTGAGGAGTCTAATCTAGCACTAATATAATCCATAAAGAAACTGCTACCCCTCTCTATAAACTCTATATGTTGACGTATAGCCTTTCTTTCATTCTCTCTTGCAACAGAAGTCAGATTTTTCTCTTTAATAGATTCTAAAACCTCTTTGACATCTTTTACAATATCCAATCTTGATATAAAAACGTGGTTGTTTGGAACTACCTTCATAGATCTAAATCAACCTCATCTAAAATTTTACCCGCTGTTTCCAAGATAACATCATCTCTGGAATAGAATCCGGTTTCCATTCTTTTCTTAACCATTTCAATCTTATCTACTCTGGCTTGAGAGTCTCTGTTTAATATAGAGTTAACCATATATCTCTCTTTTTCATCACCCTTTAAATGATTTATCTTCAATTGAGAGTAACCATCCATACTATCAAGAGTAACTTTTTGATTCTCAGAAGGTGTTTCACAAGAAGTAACATTGCTGCTTCTCTTCATGAAATCTTTTAGCATATCAACAAAATGTTTATCTGAAGAGTTAACTTTTGAAATCTTTTCGGTTTTTAGATTTTCAGTATGTTGAGTCTTAACTACTTTCATTACTGTTACTTTTTCGTAAACTTAATTAACAAACACAATCTCACAATTAATAATATGGCAATAAATAAGCCAAAAAACTATAGTAAAATTATTTCATTTGCTATTTATTTTAACAATAAAGAAAGTGTCACCTTATAGTATCATAAGCTGATTTCATTTACCACTATAGATACATATTTATTTAGAGTCTACTGGAAAAAGGTGATTTTGTAACAATGGTTACTCAAAAAAAATTGATATTCCTCCCCTATTTAGGTATTATGGTTCTTAAATAGAGAAAAGGGGAAAGGATAAGTTTATTATGAATCTTTTAAACATCTCCGAAGGTGCTTCTCTTGCAATGCACAGCTTAGCACTAATTGTAAAAAAATATCCTAAGAGAATGAATGCAAAAAGCTTAGCTGAAGAGCTGGGGGCTTCTCAATCCCATCTTTCAAAGATCTTTCAAAGATTGACAAAAATGAATCTGGTAAACTCTTTAAGAGGTCCTGCCGGTGGCTTTGAACTAAATGTATCGGCAAAAGATATCTCATTTTTGGATATTTATGAATCCATAGAGGGAAAGGTTATAGTGGATAAATGTCCTCTGGGTAAAAAGGGATGTGCCTTTGAAAATTGTATCTTTTCAAGCAAGATAAATGTTATAACCAAAGAGCTTTACAACACCTTAAAAGAGATTAAACTCTCCGATTTTGAAATGAAAAATTAAAAATAGTATGTATGAGGAAATCGAGATGAAATATTTTGATAAAAACAGTAGAATCTCAGAAATAATAGAGAAGTATCCAAACACAATACCCGTTTTTATCTCTAAAGGATTTAAACAGATGGCAGATGAAGATAAAAGGAACACATTTGCTAAAAATATATCTTTGGGAATGGCACTTTCTTTTAAAAAACTGGACTTTGATACATTTTCAAAACTATTGATAGAAGCGATTGAAGAGAACTCAAAAGAGGATCTTTCTTTACGGGAGACAGATAAAAAAAACTCTACGAATAGTTTGAAGATTATGGGGCTTTTTCCTTGTCCCGTTAAGGTTCCTTTAATAGAGGAGTTTACATCTTTTGTAGAGGAGTATACCGAGAACTCAAAAGTTGAAGTGGATTTTGATTTAAAGTCAGCTTCTATGGGTCTTGATTGGATTAAGGAGGATATTAAAGATTTAGAGGATCTCTCAACATATCCCGATATTTTGATCTCTCCGGGATTTGATCTGTTTTTTGACAGAGAGAGGGTAGATCTGTTTGAGAAGAGTAAAATCTTTCAAAATAGCATTAAGTATAAAGAGTATAATAGATCCTTTGATGGTTTAAACTTGGAAGATCCTAGATCCTACTTTTCATTACTTGGGGTAGTACCGGCAATATTTATGGTAAACTTAAATGAGCTTGGGGATAGACCTATCCCTTTAACTTGGAGTGATATTTTAAAGCCGGAATTTGAGAAAAGGGTTTCTCTTCCGGTAAAAGATTTTGTAATGTTTCACGGAATACTTTTAAATATCCATAAAATCTATGGAGATGAGGGTGTTATCAAGCTTGGTAAGAGCCTTTTGGAATCCCTTCATCCGGCTCAAATGTTAAAGAGTGAAAGGATAAAAACAGAGAAGCCGATAATAACTATTATGCCATACTTCTTTACTAAAATGGCGGGTAAAAATAGCAATATGAAAGTTATCTGGCCAAAAGATGGAGCTATAATAAGTCCTCTTTTTATGCTCGCTAAAAATGATCGCTTAGAGAAGTCCCAAGAGATAATAGATTTCTTTGGGGATAGAAAAATTGCGGAGATTCTTTCTCATAGAGGTTTTTTCCCAAGTGTAAATCCAGATATTGACAACAATATTGAGAAAGAGAACAGATTTATGTGGCTTGGTTGGGATTATATCTACAACAACAATATGAAAAATTTGATAGAGCATTGCGAAAAGATCTTTTATCAAAATTCAGATGAAAAAAGCGGTAAATAAGGGGGGATTATGAATTTAATTACAGTGTCAGGACCCCCTTCATCGGGGAAGACATCTATAATATTAAAAACGATAGACTCTTTGAAAAAGAGAGGGCTTAAAGTTGCGGTTGTAAAGTTTGATTGTCTTTATACAGATGATGATATACTATATGAGAAAGCAAATATTCCGGTAAAAAAGGGTCTTTCGGGTGTTTTGTGTCCGGATCACTACTTCATAAGCAATATTGAAGAGATTACAAAGTGGGGAATCGATAACAATTTTGATGTTTTAATAAGTGAATCTGCCGGACTTTGTAACCGTTGCTCTCCATATATAAAAGGGATAAAGGCTATATGTGTTATAGATAATTTAAGTGGTATTAATACACCTAAAAAAATAGGTCCAATGTTGAAATCTGCCGATATTGTGGTAATTACCAAGGGGGATATTGTATCTCAAGCGGAAAGAGAGGTTTTTGCTTCCAGAGTAAACACCGTAAACCCAAGGGCTATCATTATGAATATAAATGGTCTCACCGGTCAGGGAAGCTATGAACTTTCTACCTTGGTTTATGATGATGAGAATAATATTGATACTCTTGTAGGCAAGCAACTTAGATTCCCAATGCCTGCCGCTATCTGTTCATACTGTCTTGGAGAAACTAGAATAGGCGAGAGTTATCAAATGGGAAATGTTAGAAAAATTAAGTTGGACGATTAGAAAATGAAGTATAATAGTGAAAATATAAGGAAAGAGAGATTAAGGGATATTATAGAGAACTACCCTTTCATTGAGACCTATTTTAGTGATAATAATTTTGATATCAACGATAAAACAGATCTTACTCTTGAACAGTTTTTAGGGGAGTTTGATACGGCTAAAATAGAGGATGATGCTATAGATATAGAGAGTTTCTATCTAAATATTGTTGAGTTTATAGATCAAATGTCCCAATTTTTAGGTCAAGAGGATGAGGGGATATCATCTATAACAATCCTTCCGGGACAGGACAAATCAAAAACTCCTGAAAAATTTGAAAAGTTTGAGATAAAAAAGGGTGAGGTTATATGTATTGTAGGGCCTACAGGTTCAGGTAAAAGCCGTTTACTTGCAGATATTGAGTGGGTTGCCCAAAACGATACACCTACAAATCGTAAAATACTTATAGATAATGATATACCTGATACAAAATGGCGTTTCTCTATCTCTGATAAACTGGTAGCTCAAATTTCCCAAAATATGAACTTTGTTATGGATCTCACAGTCTCCGAGTTTATAGAGCTCCACGCAGAGAGTAGACTTGTGGAAAATAAGGAGGAGGTTGTTCAAAAGATTATCTCAAGAGCAAATGATTTAGCTGGAGAAAAGTTTACTCTAGATACCCCAATTACAAGTTTAAGTGGAGGTCAATCGAGAGCTTTAATGATTGCTGACACTGCTATTTTAAGTAAATCTCCAATTATTTTAATAGATGAGATTGAGAATGCAGGAATTGATAGAAAAGAAGCGTTGAAACTTCTTTTGTCTGAAGATAAAATTGTTTTAATGGCAACTCACGATCCTATCTTAGCACTTTTGGGGGATAAAAGAGTTGTTATAAAAAATGGTGGTATAGATAAAATTATCCATACAACTCAAAAGGAGAGGGAGATTTTAGGAACTTTGGAGCATATGGATAAAACCCTATTATCCTATAGAACTAAATTGAGAAATGGTGAAAGATTAAACCAATTATAAAGGAGTAAATTATGCCTCATGAAGGATGTAGTGGATCATTTGAGAATGGAAAACAGGTTGTAGATAAGGTAAGATTAATGGGGTTTGCAAACCAGTATATGCCAGTTCCTATGAACCTTAAATGTGAAAATTGTAATAATGAGTTTGAGATGGAAAGATATGAGGAGCATTGCCCTAAATGCAATATGGTTTATGCTGTTACCCCTTGCCACGCTTTTGATCCATCAAATGTTTCTGCAGCAGGGATTGATTATTAATCGAAAATATTAAAACTTTTTTGGCAATAAGAGAAGTAAAATTAATATATTCTTCCAACATAGAAGTATAAAAATATTATATTTATATAAAAGTTATTTATACCTAAAGTAGCTTTGTTTTATCTGCCTTTAGATCTCTTCTCCCCCTGAAATAGAGAAGAGATTTTAAGATTCTTTGCCGAGAGAGGATTATCAATTTAAATTGGTAATCCAACCTAAGTTTGATACAAGGTATTTATCAACTATGTAGTATAATAAATAGAGTATCATATACAACTATATCAATCATTCTTGGAAAAGTTTTAAGACTTTTTTAAAATCTATAAACTTTTTATGGTACTTCTTTTGTAGTCAAAAGAAACAAAAGCCCTTCTATTTTTCGAAAATATGAAATTATATTGTATATGTTGTAAAAAAGATCAATATCAATCTATAAAATGGAAATGATGATTGAAAAAAGTCTTGATTTTGAGATAAGATAAACATACATTTATTATTTAAGATTTGAGAATTTAATCAATCATAAAGAGTAGTAAAAAACTAATTTGAGGTGTATTATGAATGACAACAAACAAAAGTATCTTCCCCACTTTCTACTGGTATTATACATAATTGAAGCTTCCCTTTTAGCCATAAACCCTTACGATAGATCTGTATGGTTTGTTGAGAATCTTCCTATTTTTATACCGGTAGCAATCTTAATTCTAACTTTCAATAAATTTAGATTCTCAAATCTATCCTATCTATTAATTACAATCTTTTTTATGTTTCATACAATAGGTGGACACTACACTTTTGAAAAAGTTCCCTTTGATTTTTTTAATAACCTTCTTTCTCACCTAAATTTAGATTTTATATTCCCTGAAGGTAGAAATAATTTTGATAGAGTTGGCCATTTTATGATTGGAGTTTTAGCATATCCTATAGCAGAACTATTTTTAAGGAAAAAGTGGGTATCTAATATTTCAACGGCAATTTTTTTAGGTATTATGACTCTAGGTTTTTGGGGTGCTCTGTATGAAATTATTGAGATGACCTATGCAATTATTGATGGAGGAGAAGCCGGAGCAGCATTTTTAGGATCCCAAGGAGATATATGGGATGCTCAAAAAGATATGCTTTTGGATATTTTGGGTGCTATATCCGTATTTATAGTTTTTGGATTTAGGTTGAGGGAAAATTTAGATTAGATAGCTATGAGTAGTAATTTTTACTATCTTACTATGAGTGTATAGCTTTATTTGAGGATTAAAACGGTCAGAAAAGTAAGATATATAGATCTATTTGCTGGTATTGGTGGTTTCCATCAAGCTATGAATGGGTTTAATGCAGAATGTGTTTTCTCTTCTGAGTGGGATAAAGAAGCAGCAAAAACCTATTTTGAAAATTATGGTATTAAGCTACATGGCGATATCACAAAGATAAAAGAGAAATCCAAGAGAAGAGTTACTAAAAAATATAAAAGTCGTATTGTAAGAGAAAATATAAACCGGGAATCTCTTAAGTCAACAGCATTGACCCTGAAGCTACTCAAAGGGTACAACTATGTTGATCACCTTCCGTCTTCGGCCTCCCCCTCTTCTACCTCCCACGATCCATAGCTATTACATAAGATGGACTATTATTTTTATATTTTAATGAGGTAGATTTAATGATTTATAATGAGATTATCGTTTATAATATTTGGGAGTGTGACACTTTTTCTATATATGCCACACTCCCCTTTTCCACGGAGAATGGATTTAAAAATCTAAAAGCATTGCACTATCACCTATATTTCTTATAACTTCAACTTTTGTACTATCTTTTAAACTACCAACACCTATGGTAACTATACTATCCCCTGTTTTTATACCACTTAAGATCTCAACTCTTTCGCTGTTTGTGTATCCTGTCTTTACACTATGCTTAAAAACAAGAGAATCTTTTACAACAAAAACAGCCCTCTCTTCATCTTCGGCCAATAGAGCACTTTTGGGGATAAGCATGGTATCCTCATGTCTATCATGCTCAATCTTAACTCTTGCAAACATACCCGGCTTTAAAAGATTCAAATTATCAAAAACCCTTATCTTAGCCCTGGAAGTTCCTGAAGTAGGATCAATTACAGGATTGATCCTTACAATTTCACCTTTAAAACTCCTACTCGGAACAGCATCAAAACTTACCTTAGCTTCCAGACCCTTACCTATTTTATGAAGTTCAAGCTCCGGAATATCAACATCTAAACATAGCTCATCAAAGTCCTCTACCTCAAAAGCTTTTGCACCGTTGGTAATCATATTACCTAGAAAGATATCCCTTTTTGAAATAATACCATCTATGGAAGATCTTATTTCTGTATTATTTTTTGCCCATAAAAGTTGCTTATATCTATTCTCTGCTGTTCTAAATTTATATAGATAGTTTTCAAAAGCTTCATCACTTATAAATGTTTTTTTGTAAGATTTTTCTGCTCTTTTAAAATCTTTTTCACTCTTATCAAGCTCAATCTTTGCTGCTTTAAGATCTAAAATTTGCCTCTCATTTTCCAGTACTGCAAGAAGTTGACCCTTTTTTACTTTATCACCTTCATCTACAAGAATTTTATCTACATAACCACTTGCTTTGGCAACTATTTTAGCATTTTTTTCAGTGTATAAACTTGCGGTTGATGAGTAATAGGCACTTATCATACCCTTGCCTACAACAGCTATCTCAATAGGTATTTTAACATCTTTCTTTTTATCATCTTTATTATTTTTATCGTTACAACTTATTAGCATTGACATTATAATAAGAGAAAACGCTATAAAACTAACTATTCTTTTCAAAATACCTCCAAAAATTTGTACTTAAGCTCTTATACCTATTAAGATGTAAATAGGATTTATCCTCATATTAGTTAGAAGATAAAAGCTTCTATAAAATAGATATAATCCGACATAAAAACAGATATGGAACACTCTTTTTATGCAGATTCTAACTATAAGACTTCACTTTTTTGTTAATGGTTGTCATCTTTTTGTATTTTTTATTTTTTTATACAGACAAAGAGGAGTAAATAAACGAAATCAACTGAAAAAGTCATAAACAGATAAATTTTAAACTTTTTCAGTTGACCATAAATAAAAAGGTTATAAATAATTTGAAGCTAAAATAAGATTCTCCTCAACTTAACTAGAAAAAGTACTACTTTACTACAATCCAAGCATTCTCAAAATCAATAGATTGAGATCTAAAAAACTCTCTCGCTTCTTCTGCCTCTTTTCTAGTATAGTATCCGCCAACCAAAACTTTGTAGAGAGTGCTACTATCTAAAATAACAATATTGCTATAACCAAGACTATTTGCTTTTTTCTCAACCTTTTTTGCCGATGCCCTACTACTGAAAGCTCCTAACTGAACATAAAACATATTTTCAGAAGATATTCTTTTCTTTACTTTACTCTCTTTAGAAAAGCTTCTACTTTTTTTACTCTCTCCATTCTTAACTATGAAAGAATCAGGGAAATCATTTTTTAATATTTCAAGCTTACTGTTTAAAGATCCCTTATCATAAATGTTTACCATAACCTTGTTGAGGCCACTACTTCTATTTATGAAACAATCATAATTCTTAGATTTAAGTCTATTTTTAATATTTTCTGCTTTATCTGAATTTGAAGTAACAAAAACCTGAACCTTTACAGGATTATCTCCTTTCTTAATATAATTATTTGAAAAAACACTCTCTTTCTTCTCACTACTATTTTTCACTTCAAAATTTTTGTATTCATTAAAAAGAACTACCTTAGATGATGTCAAACCAAACTCATTAACAATTTTTTCTCTTAAAAGCTCAGCCTCTTCCCTACTATAAAATTTACCTGAAAACACAAAAAAATGGTCATCTTTTTCTGAAATATAGTTGTCTTTTGGGAACCTTTTTTCAATAATATCTCTTACTCTAACAGCATAGCTATAGTTTTCACCTTTAAATATATTTACGGAGTATTGTTCCTTCATAACTTTTGAACTTTTTTTGGATAATTTTCTAACCTTTTTAGGAAAAACATAAAGCTTTTTATAGCCTAGCTTAGCTATATCGGATTTTAAAATTTCAGCTTCATCTCTACTGGTACAATCTCCGGCATATATATAATATCTGTCTACAAGAAAATCTATGTATAAACCAACATCTATAGAACCTTTAACCCTCTCCTTTATTGCTTCAGCTTCATCCAATGTTTCAACAGCATCAATTTTAACTCTATAACCATCAATAAGCTCACTTTTATCTATATCTTTAACTTCCGGCTCCTTCTCTTTTATAGGTTCTACAACATTATTTACCTGATCTTTCTTAGGTTTATCTACTACACTACTTTTATTTTCTAAAGGAGTATTAACGGCACAAGAGATAAAAATTATTATCAATATTAAATTTAAAATAAACTTCATAAATCCTCCAAAACTTCATACAATCTATTTGTACTTACAGATTAAATTTTCTAAAAGATTATTGTAGATGATTTAAACACCGGACCTTCCTTACAAACAAGAAAGAAACCATTCCCGCCCCTTTTCTCTACAGCACAACCTTGACATACCCCAATACCACAAGCCATAGGCTCCTCTAGAGAGACTTGAGTTTCAACACCTTTTTCCAAGAAGTAGTTTGATACAGCCCTCATCATTGGAGTCGGACCAACAACATATATATCATAATCTTTAAAATCTCCAAACTTATCTATACTACTTTTTAAAAGATCCAAAACATTTCCGTTAAAACCTACACTTCCATTATCTGAGGTAATAAAAAGTTTAATATTGGAGCTAAGATATTTATCCAATTCAAAAAATTGAGATTTATCTCTATTACCCCAAATTAATGCTACATCTCTATCTTTCTCTAAAAAATACTCCATAAGATATTTTATAGGAGCAATACCTAAACCTCCGGCAATCAGCAACTTTTTCTTATCATTATCAATATCAAAAAAGCTATTTCCCAAAGGTCCTGAAACATTGAAAACTTTACCAATCTTTAAATTTTCTTTAAATATATTTGTTCCTCTGCCAACCACATCAAATATGAGCTGAAAATTGTTTCCATCTATTGAAGATATGGCAAAAGGTCTTCTCAAAACAGGAATTGAGTTTTCAGTATTTGAAACTTGAACATTTATAAACTGTCCCGGCTTTGAATCTTTTACTATCTCTTTTGATTCTAACCAAACAGAGTATATATTTTTAGACTCCTCTTTAAAATCAACAACTTTTGCTTTTGACTCGTAGTATATTTTACACATTTTTGCCTCTCTTAAAACTTTTCATAATATTGGAATATTCTATCTTGAGTATACATAATATCTTTTATTTTTAAAGATCTTATTACTTTTAAGATTATTTATTTTCTTAAATTGGGATTGAGTCATACCAAACTTCTTACAAATTCTACCTATGTAATCTCCATACCTAGCCTTATACTTTTTGAAATTATATCCTCTAAGATATAAAGTAGTTCCAACATTGAGATAAGATTTAGATGTTGACCTTGGATTCCACCTTTTTATAGATTTAACATCAGTCTTATAAAGCTTGGCTATTTTACCTAGAGTATCACCCCTTCTAACTTTATACTTCAAAGAGATATAAGAAGATCTCTTTTTAACACTTTTTCTACTCTTCTTTCTCTTTTTTCTCTTCTGCTTTTTAAACTTTTCAGGATTCTTTTTATAGATATTATAAGATTTTTTCCATTCAATATTCTTATTACCCAAATTAGTAGCTTCAAAACCTATATCATTAGGATTGGAAAGTATAATTGAGAACGCAACAAACTCACTGAAAGAGGGATCATCTATATCCAAAGATGAAACACCGTTTCTAAAAGCTGTTCCTCTATCTTTAAGAATTGTAGAGACTATATCTAAATGATTTTTTCTACTGTTTCTCTTTACTCTCTTTACAAATTCAGCTGTAGAAGCTCCAATATCACTTCTCATACCCAAGAATCCACTCCTTTCAAGCTTCCAAATTCCTCCACTATTTTTATTGTTATAGTAGGCTGAAAGAACTGAAGGTATAAATGAATAGTATTCAGGTAGAGATTCTAACTTTAGTATATCTTTTAAAAAGGATTCATATTTGCTATATCTTAAAAAAACCTCTTTAAGATTAAACAGATCATACTTTAATTCAGTATAATGAACGGCAACAGAACTGATAAATTGTTTGTTTCTAAGCCTTCTGTCTTTATAGATCCTTTTTATCTTATCTTCAATATATCTGTTCAACTCCCCGGTTTCATCACTTTTTTCAGCATCCCTTGTTTCAATAACAAGCTGCTTAGTTGGAAAAGATCTATAGAGAGAGTTATATATTTTAAACATCTCGTCACTATCCCTTAAATGGGGGTTGTAACTATTTCTCGAAAGATCAAGAATCATTAGAGAATCACTTAATCTTTCTTCAGGATATAAATATTCAAGATTCTCAATAATAATATCAAAAAGCAGTTTAGCGGATCTGAGTTCTCCATTTGAGTAGTACTCCAACATCTCCAGATACCTGCTCTCACATCTGTTTAAAATCTGCTCTTTTTCAATCTTTACTACCTCATTGTTTGAACCACTACCGGCATCAACCATAAGCTCTGAAAGAGTTACATAACTCATATTTTCAAGATTCTGTGAATCCTTTACAGATTCTACTCTGCCCTCATAACTTCTAAAAGGTTTAGTGGCACATGAAACAAGGAATAAAAATAGTAATACTACATATATTCTCATATTAAGCTTCCAATAAATAGTTCAAAATACAATCAAAACAGATTAATTTTAAAATCTTTTGGAAATAAAATCTAAACTGTTTCGATTGTATCATATTATAATGATAGGTTAAAATCAAGTAAAATAACAGATATAATATTATAAATTTAATAAAAAAATTATTAAAAACATATTTCAATATGAAAACTTAAGTTTATTCAAAAATTACCGATATATCTATATGAGGGTTTTGGAAAACTTATGAAAGAGAACTATATTCATACAAGGAGTTCTATAATATGGAAGATATGTTTAAAAAAGATAAAATAAAGTGGTTTCTGTTAATGATTATATTTGGAATGATTGCTATTTTCCTTAATCAGTCCACACAGTATCAATCTACTTATAGATCTTTTTTTAGAGAAACTACCGGTATTTATATTCAAATGATGGATGTAGCTTTCTCCATTCTATTCTCAATATTTTTTACTATTGCTCTCTACTTTATTGCAAAAATATTTTATAGAATAATTATATTTATTCTCTCTGACGCAAAAGATTTTATAAATGTAATAAACCCCCAAAAGGAGAGCTTATTAGATTTTATAGAGTTTGCACCCGTTGATAAAGATGGAAATATGATACCTATCAAAAATAAAAAGTTAAGTTAGGTGCTTGGGAGTAACTACTTAACCAATAATTTATAAAACTGATCCCCCCGGTAAAAAGAGATTGTTGTAAAAGCCTATATTCCTCAACAATCTATTGGGAAAAGTAGCTATTCTCATCACCTAAATCAAAAATAATATTTTCATTCTTGATTGCTTTATTCACAAGTTTTTCTTTACTCTTATCAGCCCACCAAAAGTATAATGAACTGTAATAATCACCATCAAAGCCCAAAATATTTTTAGGTGTTCCAAACCTATCCCAATATAAAATTCTCTCACTGTACGATGAATACCAACCCATTATAGAATGGTATTGATTATAGTACTCTTCATCTATTTGCTGAATATATCTCTTTCTATTTTTAAAATCATACTCCTCATTATACAGTTCAATTAAAGAGTCAACATAGGAGCTTTTAAAACCTGTAATATTATTTGTATTTTCAATATCACTTGTTGATGAATGTAAAAAGAAACCCGGTGAAGGTATATCTGTATTTTTCCAATAGCTAACTACCATATCAAAAGATTTAGAATAAACTCTATCACTAATTTCATCTCTATCCACTGATTCTATTTTTAGGTCTATACCCGCTTTTTTTAGATCATTCTTAAAAAAGCTTACAAACTTACTACTATATTCTGACTCCAATATTGAAATAGAAAACCTCTTACCATCCTTAACCCTAAAACCATCAACCATATTCCAACCATTTCTTTTTAGTAGAGAATCAGCTAAATGAAAATTATACTTTACAGGAGTAATATTTTTGGAAGCATACTCTCCACTAACATATATAGATGGGGTTGGAGTATACTCATTGTTAAACAGCTTATCTATTATGTACTCTCTGTTAAAAAGATGAGCTATTGCCTTCCTAACTTCAATATTATCCAGCGGTTTAACCCTTGTATTCAAATCTATCCTAAAAGATGATTTTGGAAGATTATTAAATACTTTTCGCTTTTTCACAACCCCTCTTTTTAAACAAGAAAATGATAAAGAAGGGTTTTCTCTATCAAACTCACTCTTCCACCAATCTGTTCTTGGAACCGGAAGAATATCAATATTATCATGTTTGAAGCTATCTTTACAGATAAAATCACTTTGAAAAACCTTTAACTCTATTTTATCAAAATTTCCTGTTTTTTCCCAAAATCCTTTCTTATATCCCCAATAATCTTTTCTTCTCCTAAATTCAAAACTCTTTCCCTCATTAATATTAAAAGGATTAATTATGTAAGGACCGCTTCCAACTGGTTGACAGTTCTTATATCTATATATAAATGTATCTATTGAGTTTTTTTCGATCTCTCTCTTTTGGAGAATATACATGAATGTTGATATTTTACTAAAAGATCTCCAATTTTTGTTTGAGGTTGTTATTTCAATTATATACGGAGAAATAATTTTTGCTGAAAACTCTTTAAAAAAATTATTTTCAAATAAAGATTCTGTTTTTGGATTTTTGATAAGTTCTAACGAAAATTTCACATCCTCAGCCGTTACCCTACTACCATCACTCCATCTTGCAAGAGGGTCAATTCTAAATGTATATTTACCCTTCTCATTATCTATTTTCCAATGAGAAGCTAAACTTGGGCAATATCCTCCTTCTAGAGAAGGGTCTTTCACAAGAAGAGTTTCAAAAACTAAAGAGTTCAAATAAACAGAAACTTCCCAAAAACTATCTTTACCAATTGGAGACAATGTTTTAGGATATTGAAATATAGGAAATCTAAACACTCCCCCTTTAACAGCCTTTTGGGATTCGTAAGGGTCATAAAAACTACTTGTAACAAAACCCAAATCATCAGCAATTTCCTCAAAACCATTACCCCCCATTTCAGGATCAACAGATAAGATGGCACCATCAGAAACCTCATATCTAGAGACAGAAACAGGACCATCATCGGGAAATTTATTTTTTCTTTTAGTTATACTTTCGCAGCAGATAAAAAAAAGAAATATTAATATTAAAAACCATTTCATCTATATATCATAGTCATTAAAAATTTTAAATTCAAATTATAAAGAATCTTAGACTTAATAGAGTAAAACATTTATGTTGTCAATCTTAATTGAGGAATTGCATCAAATTCAAGATTTTTTTCAAAAATTGTCTCTCCATAAAATTGAAACTTTTTAAAACCTGTCATTGCTACCATAGCAGCATTATCGGTACAATACTTTGGTGAAGATCTGTAAAATTTAAGATTATTACCCTTCTTATCTTCCAAAACCTCTCTAAGTCTTGAGTTTGCGGAAACGCCTCCGGCAACAACAATTCCTACAGATTTGTTAAGCTTTGCAGCTTTAAGAAGCTTTTGAGAAAGAGTATCTACAACAGCTTCCAAAAATGAGGCACATATATTGTTTATATTTTCTTTTATAAATGATTCATCTTTACTCTCAATATAAACCTTAACAGCTGTTTTTAAACCACTAAAAGAGAAATCCAAGCTATTACTCATGGCTCTTGGAAACCTATGAAATTTTTTATCACCCTTTTTAGCAAGTTCATCTATAATCCTACCACCCGGGAAACCAAGTCCCAGCATTTTCGAAACCTTATCTATACATTCACCTGCGGCATCATCTCTAGTTTTTCCTATAAGTTTATAGGATCCCACTTCATCAACTTGTATAAGCTCTGTATGTCCACCCGAAACAACAAGTACCGTAAGAGGAGGTTCCATATAAGGGTTTTCTATATAGTTTGAATATATGTGAGCCTCTATATGGTTTACCTTGATAATAGGTATATCTCTCGACAGAGATAAACCCTTTGCACTATTTACTCCAACAAGAAGAGCACCAACAAGACCCGGACCATATGTAACGGCAATGGCATCAATATCTTCCAATGATTTATCGGCTTCCTTTAAAGCTTTATCAATAACGGGAATAATATTTTTTTGATGATTCCTTGAAGCAAGTTCTGGTATAATACCACCATACTCAATATGAACCATTTGAGTAGAAACAATGGAGGATAGAACCTTTCCGTCCTCAACAATAGCAGCTGATGTGTCATCACAAGATGTTTCAATACCCAAGATCAGCATAAGATCCTCCAATAGCTAAACTTTACAACAACCTCAAAATCTATTTTATAATTTACTAAAAAGCAAGAGATAAGAGATATTTATGGGATAAATTCTTTATTTTATAATTTAGTTTACTTATTTTGTACAAATGATTTTAAAGGGAACTATTTTATGAACAGAATAGCACTAATTACAATAGGTGATGAGATATTAAACGGATCTACTCAAGATAAGCACCTAAACTACATAGGAAAATCTTTATATAACAATGGAATAAAGGTTTCAACACATGTAACCATATCCGATGATAATAAAACCATAATAGAAACAATAAAATATCTATTAAAATCACACAATATTATTATTACTACAGGAGGTCTCGGTCCTACTCCCGATGATAAAACCGTTGATACTGTTGCCAATCTATTCAATAGAAAATGTGTAATAAGTGAAGTTGTTTTAAACGATATAAAAGGTTTCTTTAAAAGAGTGAATAGAGAGGTTAACCCTCTATCAAGAGATCAAGCTTACATAATTGAAGGTGCAAACTTTTATAGAAATAAGTTTGGTACAGCACCGGGTCATTATATCCGTTTTAATGATAGTTTTAATATAAATGACAAAGGAAATAATCATCTCTTTCTTCTTCCGGGAGTTCCTTACGAGATGAGGTATCTATTTGATACCCATGTAAAAAGGTGTGTTATTGATCTTTTTAATGAGTTTATAATTACAAGAAATGTTTACACCTACGGAATTGGAGAGAGTGATCTTGTATTAAAAATATCTAATTTAGAAAAGATCTCAAAAGAGGTTGAGCTTGGTTTTTATCCTCAAAGTGGCGGGGTAAAAATAAGCTTAACAGCCAGAGGTAACAACAAAACAGATATTGAAAAAAGATTGGAAAAATCTTTAGAACTTTTATCTGAGGATATAGATACCAATATTGTTGAAGGAGGATCTGCCAGTAAACGACTTGTTGAGAAACTTAAAAAGAAAGATTATAAGATCTCTTTCGGAGAGAGTTGTACGGGAGGGCTTTTAAGTAGCAGTATTGTATCTATACCGGGAGCATCAAAGGTTTTTGACAGGAGTTTTGTTACCTACTCCAATAAATCAAAGTTTGAAGTTTTGAATGTTTCACCCTACACCTTAGAGATAAATGGAGCAGTATCAAAAGAGACTGTTGATGAGATGCTTGAGGGTCTTTTAGCTGAAACAAAATCGGATATTGTTGCAGCTGTTTCAGGTATTGCAGGTCCTGAAGGAGGCTCAAAAGAGAAACCGGTTGGAACTGTTTACATTGGTATTGAGGAAAGAGGTAAGAAAAGAGTTGTGGAGAGAAGATTCTTCAATGGAGATAGAGAAGAGATCCAAAAGAGAACGGTAAGTTATCTGTTTAATGAAATTACAAATCTACTACAATAGAGGTTTTTATGAGATATATTTTTATTATACTAATGACTATTTCATCCCTATTTTCAGAAGAGATAGTTAAAGTTATTGCAACAGGTTTAGGATCTGATACGGAGCAAGCAAAAAAAGTAGCCCTTAAAAATGCAATTGAACAAGTGATTGGTCTTAAAATTGAGAGTGAAACATATGTAAAAAACTATATAACATTAAAGGATAATATATATGGTAAATCTGAAGGTTTCATAAAATCATACAAGGTTATTTGGACTGAAAGAGATAAAGATATGAGCAGTGTTACTGTAGAGGCTCTGGTTTTAAAGAGTACTCTTATGGGAAAAATTGAGGAATTTGGTATAGTTCTTTCCAAAATGGATCAGCCAAGAGTTCTTGTTGCTCCTCTAAATGATGAAAATGAGAAACTAAGCAACAAATTTTACAGATCTTTAGTAAGTGTTCTAAGCGATCACGGTTTTTTCCTTTTAGACAGAAATAGTTTAGAGGAGTTTTACAAGGAACAGAAAGCTGTTTCATACAGTGATCTAAACAATAGGATTGCAGATTTTGGTCTAAAGGTAAATGCAGATTATATAATTAAATTTGACTTCTACAAAGAGGGTAAGCAAGGAGTGGTTGATTGTGAGGTAGTATCCACTTCAACAGGTAAAATTTTAAGCTCAATTGAGATGGATACCGGTAAAAAGAGTATCAGTAGAAGATCTGTTTCCTCAATGGGTAAAGGTTGTGGTGAAAAACTTTACAAAAAGATAAGAGCAAACTGGGAGCTGAGAGTAAAAAACGGTAAATACTACACTTTGGTTATTGAAGGCTATAGAGGTTATCAATCTATACTTAGCTTTATAGATAAACTAAATATAAAAGATTATGTTAATAGTGTAACTGAAATTGAAAGTGGAAGTAATAAATCAACCTTACTAATCATATACAAGGGAAAAAGAACAGGATTCAAATCTGAAGTTTTTAAAGTATTTAAAGAGATGAACTGGTCTATTAGATTGGTTAGAAGTGAAAATAGTAGAATGATTGTGAAAGTATTAAAATAATGAGTGGAATTCTATACATTGTTTCAACCCCTATAGGTAATCTTAAAGATATAACCTACAGAGCCGTAGAGGTTCTAAAATCTGTTGACCTTATTGCTTGTGAGGATACGAGAAAAACAGGGATATTAACAAAAGAGTACAACATATCCACTCCACTAATCTCTTACCATGATCATAATAAGGAATCCAGAGGGAAACATATAATAAATCTCTTGGAAAGTGGAGAAAATATAGCTTTAGTAAGTGATGCCGGGACACCCGCAATAAATGATCCCGGTTTTAATTTGGTAAGAGATGCAAGAAATCTAAATATTAAAGTTACAGGTGTTCCGGGTGCATGTGCCGCAATAAATGGAATAGCAATATCAGGCTTAGCTACCGACAGATTCTGTTATGAGGGTTTCCTTCCGGTAAAAAAGGGAAGAATGACATCATTGGAAAAGATTAAAAATGAGGAAAGAACTATAATTATTTATGAAGGTGTTCATAAAATTGAAAAGACATTAAAGGATCTTAAAGAATATATAGGAGATAGAAAAATTGTTATTCTTAGAGAAATGACAAAGGTTTATGAGGAGTATATAAGAGGAACAGCTCAAGAGATTTTAAACCACTTTAAAGAAAATCCTCTAAAGGGTGAGTTTGTACTCATAGTTGAGGGTTTTGATAAAAAGAAAGTTAAAAAAACAAATAAATACTCTAAAAAACCATAGTTTGGTATACTAACCCAAAGGTTTATATAAAATAAGATTAAGTTAAGATCTTTCCAAAATCTTAGGTTCCCATAAAAAGTCAGCCTTTCTGGGAACGAGTAGTACAAGGAATCATTTTTTATGCGATTTGATCCTAGAAATAGTAGGTGATCTATTGCAGAAAAAAATTAAGACGCAGTAATGCGAAGTTGGTAGGCAGTCTGGAGATCTTTCCAAGATCTCTAGAATCACTCTCAGTCAAACTGCTCAAAAGAATCAACAGCATCAAGGTAAACACCATCAAACCCTGCATTAATTATCTTTTTTAGGTATGAATCATCGTTTCCATAGATAATATCTTGCCAATCACTCTCCCAATATTTTACAATATAGTTTCCTTCCCAATTGGGGTTTTCACTATCTATAAAAGTTGGAGTCCCTATCTCCCAATCAGATTGCCAATAATATCTATAGTTTTCTGCTTCCCCAATGCTCATATAACAGATCAATAGTCGTTTCCCACCATTTTCTTTATCTCTTAACTCCTCAATCTCATCAGGCGTAAACTCCTCTCCATTAAAAAAAAGATCCATTATTACATAATCGTAATTGGTTGATTTAACAGACTCTATAAACTCCTCCTTGTTGGAGTATCCATTATCAGGATTGATAAGGTATAAATAGTTTTTTGCTTGGGACAGATCTGTTATTGTATCTGGACTCTCATTATATGTGGGAGTAGGATAAGTTGGTATATTATCAAGTTCTCTATGATCAGCTGCAAATGATATATAATCATACATATTATTTATGTGATATGAACTATCAACTTTTGACTCTGTAAAGCAATAATCCGTAACCATTATTTTAATATCTCCGTTGCTTTTAGCCATATCTAAGAATAGTTTTAATCTTTCAGTTTCATCACTTGGAGTTGCTTGATCATCTCCATTGTAACCATAGTTTAAACTCTCTTGACCAATACCATCAATACTGCTTATATAATCCATATCGGGAGAATCTCCACTTTCTCCGGTTATGCTTACAAGTTCCACTCCGTTTTGAGGGATTATGAAAAAGTGAGGATTTCTCTTTTTTGCATAAGAGCTAATATCTTTTATAAAACTTTTCATCTCCTGTTTATAATACATATTTGAAATCAATGGGTTTTTATTATTTTTACAAGAAAAGAAGTTTATTAATAAAGCTAAAAATATTACAACTTTACTAGTTTTTATAGATCTTGTTACCATATATTTAATTCTCTTTTGGTTTATAAGTTAATTTCCATACTCTAAATATACTCTAAATTATTAATACTGCCAAACAATTTAAGTTTTTAAATTTTATAATCAACTCTATTAAGAGTATTTAAACAAAAAAAGATAACTAAGATCTCTTACTTTGATCATCAATCTCATTTTCACTGATAAGTTCTTTTCTATTCTCCCTTATTGCAAATTGTTCAGGAAGATAAATATTTTCTTTTTCGTTCTTACTTGGAATTGGTAGATTATTTTTGATTAATTCCTTTTCGATAGTTTCTATTCCTGACTTATCTAACTCAACTATTAGCTCTTTAAATTTTTTATAAATTTTATCAATTAAATCTTGCTTCTCATTTTCATTTAAAACATCTCTATTTTGTTTAAATTTTTCTATATCATCAAAAAAACGTTTAATTTTTCCCGGAACTCCAAGTCTCCGTTCAACTCTTTGAATTCGATCCCCTAAGCTTAGATCTCTTGATATGGCTTTTACAATATTTTCAGTTATAGATTGGGAATCTTTAATAATATAATCAATTCCGGTTCTAATATTTCCATAACCTCCAATACCTGCTATTATAATTAACGATAGGTTGCTAAAAATTTTAAGCCTTGATTTTAAAGAACCATCCTCAAATTCTACAGAAAAATACAGATCATTCCTTAAATACTCTTTATTGTAATATTTTTTAGCATACTTTTTACCGTAATATAAAAGATCCTTTTCAAATACTTTCTTAAATTCTTGATTAGCCTTTATATCCAATTTAATGTAAGCTTGTCCTATTTCGTACACACTCTCTTTAATCATAGTTTTATCCTTTTAGAAACAGGGTTTAATTAAAAAAATACAAAACTTTAGAAGTTAGAGTCGAATACTATATTACAAAAAAGGGGAATCAAAAAATCCCCCTTTTTTTGTCTAATATATAATCTAATGTTTAGTTGTAAAGAGGATACTTTGTTGAAAGAGCAATAACCTCCTCTTTAATAGATGCCAAAAGCTCTTTATTTTTATGATCAGCAGCAACTCTACCAATAAATCCTGCAATAGTTCTCATATCATCCTCATTGAAACCTTTAGTTGTTGCTGCAGATGTTCCAAGCCTTACACCACTTGTTATTAAAGGCTTTCTCTTATCATAAGGAACCATATTTTTATTGGTAGTAATACCCGCTTTTTCCAGAGCTTTCTCTAAACCTTTACCACTAACCTCTTTATCAGAAAGATCCAAAAGTACCAAGTGATTATCGGTTCCACCTGAAACAACCTTAAATCCGAGTTTCATCAGCTCATCTGCCAGAGCTTTGGCATTTGCAACTACTCTCTTTTGGTAATCTACAAAATCTTCACTCAATGCTTCCTTGAATGCTACAGCTTTTGCTGCAATTACATGCATAAGCGGTCCACCTTGAATACCAGGGAAAACTACAAAGTCAGTAGCTTCAGTAATTGTTTTTGGCTTAGGCATATTTTTTAGTAAGATTTCACCACCTTCAAAATTTGAAAGGATCATACCACCTCTAGGACCTCTTAATGTCTTATGAGTAGTAGTAGTAACCAGGTGAGAGTATGGAAGTGGAGAAGGATGAAGACCGGTAGCTACCAAACCTGCAATATGAGCCATATCTGTCAATAGATAAGCTCCTACTTCATCAGCAATCTCCCTAAATCTTTTAAAATCTATAGTTCTTGGATAAGCTGATGCTCCGGCAATAATAACTTTTGGTTTACACTTACGAGCAATCTCTAACACCTCATCATAGTCAATAAAACCCTCTTTAGTAACACCGTAAGGTACAATATTATACAGTCTTCCGGAGAAGTTAACAGGAGAACCATGGGTAAGGTGTCCACCCATTGAAAGATCCATTCCCATAATAGTATCTCCAACCTCTGCCAAAGTCATTAAGGCTGCCATATTAGCTTGAGATCCACTGTGAGGTTGAACATTTGCCCATTTACAATTGAAAAGCTTTTTCGCTCTCTCAATAGCCAAATTTTCAGCTTCATCAACATAGATACAACCACCATAGTATCTTTTACCCGGATATCCTTCTGCATACTTATTTGTCATTACAGAACCCAAAGCTTCAATAACAGTTTTTGATACAAAATTTTCCGATGCAATAAGCTCTATCTTATTATTTTGTCTATCTTTTTCATCCTCAATATTTTTAAAAATTTCAGGATCAAAATCTTTTAAACTCTTCATCTAAACTCCTTATTATATAATAATTTAAAAAAACTAAGCTAGGTATTTTAAATAAAATATCAAATACCTGACGACAACTTATAAAATTATAACTATAATAGCAATAAAGATATTTAGGATTTAATTCAAAAGATTTTAAAATTTGTGAAAGGAAGTTATAATATCTCTTCAGTATATTCTAGGTATAAAACTTATTTTCTGTAGCATCTTTCATAGTTTTAGATAATGTTTCTATGGTAAAAGGTTTTTGGATATATCCTACATTATCATTTTCCGAAAGAACACTCTGTACCCTGTGATCTTGTTTAAAACCAGAAGTTAGAATGATTTTTTGAGTTGGATCTATCTCCCTTATTTTCTTAAAAGCCTCTTTTCCTGAAAGTATAGGCATAACCATATCCAAAAGTATAAGATCTATTTTATCCCCATTTTCTTCAAAAACATCTATTGCCTCTTGCCCATTATTAGCTGTTATAACAGAATAACCGCACTCCTCAAGAATTCCTCTTGAGGTTATTCTCATAATCTCTTGATCATCTACAACTAAAACAGTTCCTAATCCCAAAGGGATATCCTCCTCTTCATCTTTAAGGTCTATTACATCTTCATTTGCTTCATAAGCAGGAATTAGTATTTTAACTTTAGTTCCTACAGAAAGTTCAGAATCAACTTTTATTATACCACCATGTTGCTCTACAATACTGTAAACCATGGCTAATCCTAAACCTGTCCCTTTATCCTTATCTTTAGTAGTAAAAAAAGGATCAAATATTTTAGATAGATTTTCTTTAGAGATACCAACCCCATTATCCTCAATTGTCAGTGAGATATAATCTCCCGATATTTTAATACCATTCTCCTTAGCAAAATCAGGATCTACAAAAAACTTTTCTGTAACAATTTTTAAGATTCCTCCCCACCTAACATTTTCACCTCTCATAATTGTCATAGCATGACAGGCATTTACACATAAATTTAAAACAGTCTGCTCTATCTGTACAGGATCAGCATTTATTTTTGCAGGAGTACCTAGCATTACAGGTTTAATTTCAACACTTCTGTCAAATGATGATCTAATTATTTTTACAACATGATTTACTGTTTTATTTAAATCTACAGGAGCAAGTGCAGACTCCTGTTTTCTTGAAAGAGTAAGAAGTTGTTTAACCATTTCAGTAGCACTCTGACCCGCTTTCTCTAAGGTTTCAATATGCTTATTAAGATCTTCTCTATTTAACTCTCCGTTTCTATTAAGCTTAAATTTCATAAAAGAGAGAGTTCCTACAATACCACCTAAAACATTGTTAAAATCGTGAGCAAGACCTCCTGCCAAAGTTCCAATAGTCTCCATTTTTTGAGCCTGAATAAGCTGGAGTTCCTTATTCTCAATTTCAGTAACATCATCAATCTGTATAATCATTTCACTATTTTGATCATATAAAAGCTTAAAAAGCTTTATAGTAAAATATTTATTTTCTAAATTATCAAACTTAAATTTTGAAAATTCAAACCTTCTATTTTCATCAATAACCTCAAAGAAGTACTTATGAAACACTTCTAAAGAAGGTATAATATCAAAATAAAGATTTCCTCTCACCTTATTAGAGTCAAGATTGAAAAGCTTATCAACAACAAGATTAGTATGTGTAATTCTTCCCTTATTATCAACTGAAATCAAACCTTGCGATATGGTATTTAAAATATAACTTTGATGTTCTCTAATTCTAATTATCGCTTTTTCATTCTTCCTCTTTTGGGTTTGATCTGTTACAAATATCATAACAGAATTTTTATCTTTCCACTTTATTGGCGTAATATTTAATTCTGCCCAAAGAGTATTACCGTTCTTATGGATCATATTTACAACTAAATTTTTGACATTCATTGGCTTGAAAGTTAATCTTAAAAGGATCTCATTAAGATGCTCAATATCTTTTTTAGAAATAATTTTAGAAAGAACAATATCCTCATCTCTTTCATTATTGTAACCGGTAATATTCCTAAATACTGAATTAACATAAAGAATATTACCTCTTTCTAAAACAATTATACCCTCTGTAGAGTTTTCAATAATGGTTCTATAGATAGATTTAGACTGTTTAAGATCTGATTCTATCCTCTTTCTTTCTGTTATATCAAGATAAACACCATCAAAAATTAAGATCTCCCCATCATCTTTTACTAGCTTTATATGCTCTTGAATCCACTTAACTTTGCCCTTCTTTGTTCTCACTCTATACTCAAAAAGATTCTCCTTAACATTTGTATCAAAAATGAAAAACTCATCTCCTTGATCTTCCGGTAATATTATACTCTTATAAGCAGAAAAAGAGTTTGAAATAAAATATTCCTTATTATAACCTGTTATAGATTCAATATTATCACTTAAGAAGAGATACCGTGATTTTGTTCCTTTAGTTTCAATCCTAAAAACTGAAGCAGAAATATTGTTTATCATGGATTTATATTTATCTCTATCCTCTTTAAACTCCATTTCTGTAATGTGATGCTGGGTTATATCTCTTATAAGTATAAAGTAACTCTTATGATTTTTTGTAGAGATACTAAATTCAGTAAAAATATTCTCTTCAACAAAAAACTCAAAACTTTGTTCATGAAGTTTCCTTGTATCCAAAAACTTAATTACCTTAAAAATTTTATTGAAAAGATCTGAGCCAAAAATATCCTTAATATTCTTTCCCGTTAAAGATATAGATTCTTTACTGCTCTTATAAAAACTTTCACTTGGAGAAAATTCATTTAGAATATTGTAGTTTCTATCTATTTCAATAATACATATAGGCAATACTTGAGATATTAATTTAAACAAATTTATATCATTACGCCTATTTATATTTTTTTTCAAAATTTTATGCATAAGGACCAAAACCACAACAATGGTTATAAAAGTAAGTAAATCAAAAAAACTAAAAAAAGAACTCTTTTCTTCATCATTGATATTTAACCACTTTTTTTCAAGAAACTCAATGCAACCATCATTCTTTAAAAATTCAAGCCTCCGATTGATAAAAGTGTAGAGTTCCTCTCTATTTTTTTGTATCCCAATTCTTATACTTTTACAGAAAACAGATTCAGAGATTAAATTAACCTTATCTCTCAAACCTGTTCTGCTTATAGAATTATCCAAAACATGAAGCTCACCAAAAACAGCTTTTAACCTTCTATTCCCCAAAGATACAATCGCAGAATCAATATCTAAGATTGGCTCTAATTTGAAATTGTAATCCAGATTTTTTAAATATTGGAGAGAGTAGCTACCATATTGAACACCTACAACTTCATCACTATCTATATCATTGAGAGAGAGGAAATCTTTATCTCTACTCCTCTTTGCCAAATGAAATTTTATATGAGAGTAAACATCTGAATAATCTATTTTTTTACTTCTATTATCGCTAATTATAATGGTGGATAAAAGATCTGCACCTCCTTTGTTAACAATCTCAACACCCTTATCTACTGAAATAACACTCTCAAATTGTAGCTTATACTCTGAATTTTCAAAAATTTTATTTATTAAATCAATTGAAAATCCTATACTATTATCACCTTTTTTACTTGAGAAAGGATAAAGATTTTCCGGAAAAAGAACTTTCAAGTTTTTTGATATTAATGATGATGATAAAAGAAAAAGTATTAAAAATAATCTTAACATAAAAACTCTATATTTTATTACATCTATCTGAGTTTAGGTTTAATGAATTAAAATAAATGCATCTAATAAAAGTTCATTCAATCTAAGAAGAATATACCTAATTTATCTTTTTTGAACAATAGTTTAATTGATTTTTAATTAGAGCTACCAATTTTTTTAATAGAGAAACAGTAACTACTAAATTTAAAAGTTACTTTCTCCGAAAAATATTATTTCGAAGATTTTTTTTGGTATAATTTAATTACACCAAAAATTTCATTAAAAACTCAAAAGGGCTATAAACAATTAGTATAAAGAATCCAATTTTTATGTGATTTTACAATAGTATATAGAAATCTTTGAAGTTGTCTTATGAACTTGAAATATAAATCTTGACTTTAAAAATAGCAGATAATATATTGTATAAAAGTACGGCGGTATTTTTTAGTTTTCACTTTTTAGGATATAATTATGCAGGTAAAAAAAGAGAAAGTAAAACAATTTATTTTAGAAGCAGCAAGAAGTGAGTTTTTAGAAAAGGGTTTTGAGAAAGCATCTCTTAGAAATATTGCCCAAAAAGCAAATGCTACCAAGGGTAATATTTACATATATTTCAAAAGCAAAGATGATCTTTTCTCTCATCTTATTAAACCTGCCGAAGATATAATTATGCATTCCTTTGATGAATCTAACAAGAATATATTACGATCAATAAAAACCAATGAAAAAGGTACTCTTCAACCTTTGGAAGACTCTATAAATGAAACTAGAGATTGGTGTAATGCTATCATGAAAGAATATGATAGTTTTAAACTTCTCTTCTTTAGTGCCGGAGGTTCCAGTAAAGAGAATTTCAAAGAGAAACTTATTCAGCTATACACTAAGAAGAGTGAGTACTACTACTCTGTGTTGGGAGAAAACAGACCGGAATTTAGGACTAAAGTATCCGAAATGTTTATACATACCATGGCAGGAACTTTTGTTACAATGATAGAGGAGCTCATTCTTCATAATCCAAATGAGAAAGAACTTGAAGAATATGTGGAGCAGGTAGCTCTTTTTGTTCATTTCGGTATAGAAAAGATGCTTCTTTATGAGAGGAAAAAGGAGTTGAATGCTAAGTAGCTATTAATTGATGATAGGCATAAAAAAGATTTATATTTTACCAGTAATGATTTGTAGATATAGGAGCTCTATTATGGAAAAGAGGGAGGAAAAAGTATCTATTTTAAAAAGACTGACACCCTTTATGGGGAAAAAGAAGTTTTTATTTCCTATTGCCTTAACTTTGTCAGCTTTATCGGCTCTATTTAGTTTGCTACCTTTTGTCTTTATTTGGATCATTGCAAAGAAATTGTTTACAATTCAGAATCTTAACTTTACGGATATTTCTACTTATGCTTGGCTAACTTTAGGATCAGCCTTCTTGGCAATGTTACTCTATTTTTTTGCCTTAATGATTTCTCATTTAGCCGCCTTCCATGTAGAGGTTGAGATGAGAAGATGGGCAATGAAAAAGATTATAAGTATGCCTTTAGGTTTTTTTGATAAAAATCAAAGTGGAAAGATTCGAAAAATTATTGATGATAATGCAAGCCAAACTCACACCTTTTTAGCTCATCAGATGCCTGACTTGGCAGGAACAATAATAGCTCCATTAATAATCTTGATTTTAATGTTTATTGTTGACTGGAGAATGGGTATTATTTCCCTGATACCTATTGTTCTTGGTTTTGTTTCTATGTTATTTATGATGAGTAGTGTTGGAAAGGTTTTCCAGAAAAAATATATGGATAGTTTAGAAGAGATGAGTAGTGAAGCTGTGGAGTATGTTAGAGGAATACCTGTTGTAAAAACTTTTGGTCAGAGTGTTTTTTCATTTAAAAAGTTTGTGGGTAGTATTACTTCGTATCGTGATATGGTTTATGCTTATACATTAATGTGGAGAAGGCCTATGTCTTTTTACACTGTAATAATGCAGGGCACATCCTTCTTTTTGGTTCCTTTTGCCTTTCTATTTATAATCAAAAATGGAAATATTTCTCAAGTTTTAACAGATTTTCTTTTTTACATACTAATAGCTCCCCATTTTACCCTACTGTTTATGAAATCTATGTATTTTCAAAACTATTCAGCTATTGCAATGCAAGCAATGGATAGATTTGATAATATTTTGAACTACCCTGAAATGAAATTTGAGAAGGAAAGTAGAAAAATTTTAAATTTTACCTTAGAGTTTAAAGATGTCTCTTTTGCTTACGAGGGAGCTAATAGTAACGCTATTGAAAAGATTAGTTTTAAAGTTGATGAGGGTGAAACCGTAGCTCTTGTTGGAGCATCCGGAAGTGGTAAAACAACAATTGCAAGACTCGCCGCTCGATTTTGGGATAGTTCTAAAGGCGAAATATTGATTGGTGGGATAAATATAAAGAATATATCTCGCAAAGATTTAATGGATTCAGTATCCTTTGTTTTCCAAAATACAAAGCTGTTTAAAACAACTATTAGAGAAAATCTTACATATGGTAGAAAAAAATGTGAGAAATCTGAGATTGAAAGAGCTCTTAAGCTATCTCAAAGTAAAGAAATAGTAGATAGCCTTAAAAACGGCTTAGACACTATCATCGGTAAGGAAGGAACCTATCTCTCAGGAGGAGAACAGCAAAGAATTGCTATTGGAAGAGCTATTTTAAAGGATGCTCCAATTGTTATTTTAGATGAAGCCACTGCTTTTGCAGATCCCGAGAATGAGCACTTGATTCAATCTGCACTTCATGAATTGAGTAAAAATAGAACAACTTTAATGATTGCTCACCGTTTAACTACTGTTAAAAATGTTGATAAAATTTTAGTTATTGATGGAGGTAGAATTGTAGAAAGTGGTACCCATAATGAGTTACTTTCAAAAAGAGGTTTATATGAAAATATGTGGAAAGAGTATCAAAAATCTGTTGACTGGAAGATTTAAGTTTTAGAAAAGATTATACTTTAAGGAGACACTAATGGTTAATTCACCAAAAGAGATTTCAGAGATTATTATTGATCAAGGTATTGGCAAGGCGAATAAAAAGTTTTATAAAACGTTTTTGTTAGGTTTTTCAGGAGGACTTTTTATATCCCTTGCCTCAATTGGTTCTATTGTTATGTACGCCTACGCAGGAGATCATTCTCTCGGTAAATTTTTGGCAGGTTCAGTCTTTTCCCTGGCTTTAATGTTTGTTGTTTTAGCAGGTGGAGAGTTTTTTACCGGGAACAATCTAATGACTTTAGGTTTTTTGGAAAAAAAGTATAGGATTAGTTTGGTTGCTAAAAATCTTATAGCTGTATTTTTGGGTAATTTTGCCGGTTGTCTTTTAATGGTTGGTATCAACTACTATGGGGGAGCTTTTGGTTATGAAGCTGAAGCCACAAAACTTTCCCACAAGATTGTTGTTATTGCAGAAGCAAAAGCACATCTAACATTCATTGAAGCATTAATGAGAGGTATAATGTGTAATATGCTAGTTGCAGGAGCTATCTGGATGCAGGCTTCCAGTAAAGATGTTGCAGGAAAGGTTTTAACCATATTTTTTCCTATAGTAGGATTCATTGTAAGTGGATTTGAACATGTTGTTGCAAATATGTTTTATATCCCTATGGGTATGGCTCTAGGTGCAGATGTAAGCGTACTATCTCTTTTTGGTAATATTATACCTGTAGCTTTTGGAAATATGATTGCAGGATCATTTATAATCCCTGTAATGTACTACTTTATCTACAGAAAGCAGTAAACATAAACTTCTGAAAAGGGTAAATCACACTCTATTACTAAGTTATGTGAAAACTTAATATAAAATCATTTTTCAACCACAGAAAAAAGAGAAAATGAAAATAAAAAACGAACTCTTTTAGTTTTAATTAAGAGGTAAGAATTGGTAGCATCTATAAACGGCTCCTACCGTAAAAACAAATTTAGGAGGTTATTATGATTAACTATTTTCAAAATAGATTTGGGTTGAGTAAAAAGGGAGCAAAAGATCTCCGGTTTGCTATAGTAACTCATACTTTCTTAAATTTAAGTTTTATGCTACCTATAATTATAGTTATGTTTTTTTTACAAGAGTATATAGGTGTTCTATTTTCGGATAAAACAAGTACCTATTCTATTCTTTTCTACATATTCTTTGCACTTATCTCTTTTATAGTTATGTATGTAATAGCAAGAGTAGATTATAACTCTACATATACTAAAATATATAATGAGAGTGCAAAAAACAGAATAAATCTAGCCGAAACATTGAGACAACTCCCAATGTCATTCTTTGGTAAAAAAGATATTGCTGACCTTAGTTCAACCATTATGGAAGATGCAACTCAGATTGAACAAATATTTTCTCATGCAGTACCTCAACTTTATGCTTCTTTCATCAGTATGGCTATTATGACCACTATGATGTTTTTTTACAATTGGCAGATGAGCTTAGCTCTTTTTTGGGTTGTTCCTATAGGTTTTTTGGTTTTTAAACTTTCCAAAGGTGTCATGGAAAGAGATCACAGAAAGATCTACGAAGAGAAAAGGGTTATCTCCAACAAGATCCAAGAGGGTATGGATATGGTTCAGGAGATTAAGTCCTACAGTCAAGAGGAGAATTATTTAAACGATCTAAACACCACCCTTGATTATTATGAAAATGACCTTATTAAAAGTGAACTTTTAGGAGGAAGTTTAATTAATCTTTCCCACTTTATGTTAAAACTTGGATTTCCGACTGTTATTTTTGCGGGTGCATATCTTCTATCCCAAGGAGGAATCACTCTGTTTACATACATTGTTTTCTTGGTAATTGTAGGCAGAATCTATGATCCCATAACAGAAGTTATGAATAATTTTGCAATGCTACTCTATCTAGATGTTAGAATAAAAAGATTAAAAGATCTTAATGAGATGCCAAGACAGAGTGGGAAAAAAGATTTCACTCCAAAAAATTTTGATATTGAGTTTAAAAATGTAAACTTTTCATACCAAGATGGAATACAAACTCTAAAAGATGTGAACTTTACAGCAAAACAGGGTGAAGTTACGGCTCTAATTGGTCCTTCAGGAGGGGGAAAAACTACAACAGCAAAACTATCTGCAAGATTTTGGGATATTGATAGTGGTAAGATAACAATTGGAGGTGAGGATATCTCTAAATTTGATCCTGAAGCATTGTTAAGCTCTTTTTCTATTGTATTTCAAGATGTTACACTATTCAACTCATCTATAATGGAAAATATAAGACTTGGTAAAAAGGATGCTACCGATAGTGAGGTTAAAAAGGCCGCTAAACTTGCTAATTGCGATGAGTTTATAGAAAAACTACCAAACGGATATAACACCCTAATTGGGGAGAATGTAGAGAGAATATCCGGTGGTGAACGTCAGAGAATCTCAATTGCAAGAGCTTTGTTAAAGGACGCTCCTATTATTCTACTTGATGAAGCAACCGCAAGTCTTGATGCTGAAAATGAGAGTAAGATACAGAGAGGTATAAGTGAACTTATAAAGAATAAAACCGTTTTAATCATTGCTCATAGAATGAGAACTGTTATTGCAGCAAATAAGATTATAGCTTTAAAAGAGGGAAAAGTTGTAGAGTGTGGAACTCCGGAGGAACTAAAGAAGAGAAATGGTCTATTTGCAAAAATGTTAAACAAACAGAAGGTATAAGGAACAAACATGGAAAAGGATTGGTCAAATTTAGCTGAAAACTTTGATGATTTACAAAAATATATAGTGGGTGATGTTATAGATAAAATAATTAAAGATGAGCTTTTAAATTTAAAAAATTTAGGTAATGTTATTGAGTTTGGTTGTGGAGTAGGTAATTATACGAAACCTTTAGCCTCCTCCAGTAACAGCATATTAGCTACAGATATCTCTGATGATATGATAAAGTTTGCCAAAGAGGAATTAGTAGATTTTTCAAACATAAAAGTAGAAAAAGCAAGTTGTTATGGTACTGATTTTGAAGATAAAAGTTATGATACGGTTTTTATGGCGAACCTGATTCATGTTGTTAAGGATCCCAAAAAAGTTTTAGAAGAGTCTCACAGATTATTAAAAGATGGAGGAAAACTTATAATAGTTTCTTTCACACCTGATGGAATGAGTTTAACCAATAAGATGAAAATGATAGCCAAATATCTAAAAACTTTTGGACCGCCTCCAAAAGGAAGCACCCCTTTCAAACTAAAAAGTTTAACAGAGTTTGTGTCTACTCATAATTTCAAGATAGAAATATCAAAACTATTGGGTAAAAAAGAGAGTAAAGCAATATTTATTGTAGCTGAAAAGGTGTGATTTAAGAAATAAAAAGCCTCCTGTTTTGGAGGCTTTTATAATATCTAACAAAATATACTTTCTTAGTTAAAATTATTTTAGCTGCTCAATTTCAGGTTAGAAGCTCCGCACCTTAGTATTGATTTTACCTTGAAACGGTTTGCACTCATGATCTTTTAAGCAGAACTTAAAGTAACCTAACTTTTATTAACCAAGAGTAGCTCCAATAAACCATATCTCTTTATTAAAAAACTCTACATGAGATTCAAATAGAGATACAGCTGCAAACCAACCCTCTTTATCACTTCCGTTTCTTAAATCTGTTGCAACTTTTCTAAGTAATTTAATATCTTCTAAAACAATTTCCAATGCTTCGGAAGGTTTAAAATCTTTGGAATCAATCTCTTTAATGTGAGAAATTTTGAGATAGTTTTCAAGTTTAACTTCAGGATCGTGTCCATTCATTTTAATATGCTCTGCAACTTGGTCGTAGAACTCAAAAGCTTGATCATATAGATCCTCTGTATGTTTGTGAACAGGAATAAACTGTTCACCTTTAATGTTCCAGTGTAGATTGTGTAGTTTAAAAGTAAAAACTGCCAGATCAGCCAAATATTCGTTAAACTCTTTTAGTAAAGTCATCTTTTCCTCCAATAATTATTTTAATTAGAAAACAATCTATTATTCAATAATATTAAACACAATTATAAATATCATAAATAGAGAAAAGTTTAATATAAAATTTTGATTTTTTAATATTGATATTTATTAACATCTACCACCAAAATTTTCTGATCACATTCAAATTTGAAGTATGGTTAGCTCTCCTTTTATTTTTGATTTTTCCTTTCTTAATTAAATAATCGTAATAGTTTCAATAAAAAGAGAATATTTTTTGGAAATATATAAACTTAAAGATATTTTTTTCTTGACAAAACAGAGTATTTATCATAAATTTTGCCGTGTCTTTTGGAAAGACTAAAAAGATTCCGAAGTAGCTCAGTCGGTAGAGCAGTTGGCTGTTAACCAATTTGTCGGGGGTTCAAGTCCCTCCTTCGGAGTAAAAGCTCAGTAGAAATACTGAGCTTTTTATTTAATCCCAACTATTAAAAATATATAATTGTGATAAAGAGCACAGATCCATAATAAATATTGTTTTATATTTTACTTTATTGCTTTTTATGAAAAAGGAATCGGAATGAAGTATATAACAATAATTGCTATAACTTTTCTATATTTTTCATGCTCTTTCGTATCTATTCCAGATGGTTTAAAACCTGTTGATAATTTTGAGATTAAAAAATATCTTGGAAAATGGTATGAAATAGCAAGAATTGATAATAGATTTGAAAAAAATCTTATAAAAAAAACAGCAATCTACTCACTAAATGATGATGGAACAATAAAAGTTTTAAACCGAGGATACAATATTGTTGATAAAGAGTGGAAAGAGTATGAAAGAAAAGCTAAATTTGTACAAAAAAGAAGTTTAGGCAGATTAAAAGTTTCATTCTTTGGTCCATTTTACAGAGGATATAATATTATTGATATTGATAAAAAAGGGTATGAATGGTCTATAGCTTCAGGTCCAAATAGAGATTATTTATGGATCCTTTCAAGAAAACCAAGAATAAATGATAATCTTTTAATGGAACTTCTTTTGAAGGTTGAAGATTTTGGATATAAAACTGAAGATCTTATATTTGTAGGAAACTAAGAAGTTACAAAGGGGTAAATTTGAAATTTTATAAAATAAACGGAGCCGGAAACGACTTTATTTTTCCCATTGACAAAGAAAATCTTACTGAAAATGAGATAAAAAACTATTGTAGGAGAGGTGTATCAATAGGTGGAGATGGTATTATCTTTGTTAAAAAACATGCCCATTACGATTTCGAGATGATCTATTATAATAGTGACGGATCTTTAGCACAGTTTTGTGGTAATGGAGCAAGATCTGCCGTTCTTTTTGCAAAAGAGAGAAATCTTATTAGCAAAGATTCTACAAATTTTTTAGCAGGTGATGGAGAACATAAAGCTTTTTTTATTGATAGAGAGAATATTAAGTTACAGATGAACTATAGTAAAAAATCTCAAAAGATTAGTATTAATAATTTTGAAGATATTACTTTCTTAAATACAGGGGTAGAGCATATAGTTGTTTATATTAACAGCTTGAAAGATTTTAATGTTAATAAATATGGTAGAGAGTTAAGATATAACCCAATGTTTCCCAAAGGAACAAATGTTAATTTTGTAGAAAAAAATGGGAACAAATTATCCATTAGGACTTACGAAAGAGGTGTAGAGTCTGAAACATACGCCTGTGGAACAGGTATTACTGCCGCCGGTATAGTTGAAATGGAGAGATTAGGAAGTAATGAGATAGATCTTAAAACTGTTTTAGGATACAGTATGAAGGTGAGCAATGAAAATGGAAAGTTTTTTTTAACAGGCCCTGCAAATATTGTCTACAAAGGTGAAACTTATTGATAAAATCAGTTCAATATAAAACCAACAGATGATCTACTGTATTAAAAAACTCTTACTGAGAAAGAATCTTAAACTGTAACCAGTGTCTACTAAAAAATGAGAAGCTTTGAACTTACGGTAAAATTGGGTTAATGAGCGTAGCCTACAAGAGTATAAAAGTAACATAAAAAATATTTTAACTCCAATCAAAAAGAAGCAGCGAAACTAAACCCTTTAGTTCCACTGCTTCTTTATTCCAAGAAAACCGCAAGGTTTCTACAAATATAACTTTGTCTTTTTAGTAAATTCTAACTATCCTATACCCTTAATAACCTCTCCCCTCTTGGCATCTACTGTAACTAAAGTTCCACTTCTCAATATTTCAGTAGCATCTGAAGCATCATATAGAACAGGTATTCCTAAAGCTATAGCACCAATAGCCATATTAGATTGAGAATCCTCCTCTGTAATAACAGCGGAAGCCTCCCTTAAAAGAGAAACTAGTTTCAAGGTGCTCTTTGAAACTACCAAAACCCCTCCTCTTGTGAACCCTTCTAATATTTCATCTTCATTATCATCTTTAACAACATAAAGATTACCGGAAGCTACTTTATTGTTTAAACCTTTTGCTTTCATTAGAACATTACCAACAATATGAACCTTAAGCATATTTGTAGTTCCACTCATTTTAGAAGGAAATCCACCTGTAAGAACAACCAAATCTCCATCCTTCACCTTTCCAAGCTCCAAGGTTTTATCAACAGCTTGTTTTAAGATTGCATCTGTGTCACTCTTCTCTTTGGTAAATATTGGAGTTACACCCCAAGAAAGGGATAGCTGATAAAAGATCTTTTTTAAAATTGTTGGAGCAACAATTGGGCAAGCAGGTCTAAATTTTGAAATCATTCTGGCTGTAGTACCTGATTTTGTTACAGTAATTATGGCATTTGCCCCCAAATTATGTGCTGTTGAGCAGGTAGAATATGATATGGCACTTGTAATTGTAGATGTTGCTTTAATATCTTGTTCTCTAAACCTTTTTTCATAATTAATATTCTGTTCAGTATTTAAAGCTATTTTTGACATAGTTTTAACCACATCTACCGGATACTTACCAACAGAGGTTTCAGCAGAAAGCATAATAGCACTTGTACCATCAAAAATAGCATTTGCAACATCGGAAGTTTCAGCTCTTGTAGGTCTTGGATTTTTTATCATAGAATCGAGCATCTGGGTTGCAGTAATAACAGGTTTTCCTGATCTATTACACAATCTTATAATCTGTTTCTGTAAAACAGGAAGCTCTTCAAAGTGGATCTCAACACCCATATCACCGCGAGCAATCATTATTCCGTCACTTAATCTAATAATATCCTTTATATTATCAACACCCTCTTTACTCTCAACCTTGGAGATGATTTTAATCTTAGAACCTCCATTACTATCCATAAACTCTCTTAAACATTTAAGATCACTTATATCTCTTATAAATGAAGCAGCTATAAAATCAAAATCATTTTTTATGGCAAATAAAATATCCTCTTTATCCTTATCACTCATATAAGGTAGTTTTATCCTGATACCCGGTATATTTACACTCTTTTTGTTTGAAAGAGTTCCACTATTAAGAACTTTACAGATAATATCTTTATCTTCAATATTTTTAACCTCAAGTTCTATTAAACCATCATCAATGAGCACCCTGTCATTTTTATGAAGGTCTTTATAAAGATCCTCATAGTTTACGGAAACACCATTTTCATCACCTATACTATCGTAACATCTTATTGAAAAAAGATCTCCATCTTTTAGATCAACAGATCCATTTTTATAATCTTTTGTTCTAATTTCAGGACCTCTGGTATCCAATAGAAGTGCAACCGGAAGATTTAATTCCTCCCTTAACTCTTTTACGAGATCAACCCTCTTTTTATGTGTTTTATGAACATCGTGGGAAAAATTCATTCTCGCTACATTCATACCGCTTAACATCATATCTTTTAGAATCTCTTTTGTATCCGTAGAGGGTCCTAAGGTACATATAATCTTTGTCTTTCTCATACTAATCTCCCAATTCATTCTTTATTCAACTACGAAACAGACAATATAAATTTGTTTTCACATAAGAGCAAATTGCAAAACCAATAAAAAGTTTCAATCTAAACCAGAAAGATCTGTATACTAATTGTTGATATATACTTTTTAAGATAAAAATATAGTTTCTTCGGTCTGATTCTTCTAAAAACAAATGAGGCACTCTTTTTGCTACTCATATTAGAGCTATAACTAATTTTGGATGGTTTGGAATATGAAATATATAGTTTTGCTTACCTTGATACCAATGATCTTTATACACTCCAAAGGTATAAGAGTTAAAGATATGGCTAAGATTGGATCTTTGGAGTCAAAAGAGCTTGTAGGGTACGGAATAGTTACGGGTTTAGATGGAACAGGAGATGGTAGCAGATCTATGTTTACCGTACAATCTGTTGCTAATATGCTTGAACACTTTGGAATTAAGGTTGATAAGAAATCTTTGAAACCAAAAAATGTTGCAGCTGTTATGGTAATGGCAACACTTCCTGCCTATGGGAAAAAAGGTACAAAGATTGATGTTTCCGTATCCTCTCTGGGAGATGCAAAATCTTTGCAAGGTGGAAACCTTCTCATAACACCTCTTACAGATCCTGTTTCTCCATCAAAGAGTGAAGTATATGCAATGGCTTCAGGACCAATCTCCATTGGTGGATTTAATTTTGGATCAGGAGATAACAGCGTAAGAAAAAATTATACCTTGGTTGGTAGAATACCTGATGGAGCAAGAGTATACAAAGAGATTAACGGAAATCTTATTAGAGAAGGAAAGCTCTCTATATTTCTAAACTCTCCCGATTACACAACATCTGTAAGAACTGCAAAATCAATAAACAATTTTATAGGTGAAAAGGTTGCAACTTCAGTAGATATTGCTGAAATAGAGATAGACCTTCCTAAAAAGTATCAAGACAGATCTAAGGCTATGGAGTTTGTGGCACTTATTGAGAATGTAGAGGTATCTCCGGATGAAAAAGCCAAAATTGTAGTAAATGAGAGAACCGGAACAATAGTTATTGGTGAAAATGTAAAAATAGATCCAGTAGCTATCTCTCATGGTAATCTTTCAATTTCCATTGAAGATGAGAATAAGATTGTTCAGCCAAACCCATACTCACTTGGAACAACCGAAACAGAAAATAACAGAGAACTAAAGGTTGAAGAGGAGAGGGGAAAAGTGATAAACCTAAAGGATAATACAACCCTTAAAGATCTTGTTGATTCTCTCAATAAACTAGGAGTATCTCCAAGGGATATGATATCAATATTTCAATCATTAAAGCAAGCAGGAGCTTTGAGGGCAGATCTAGTTTTAATATAAGTAAATTTTAAAGTGATAAATTATGGAATCGATCAATAAGTTAAACATATCCAATACTCTACAATCTATAAAGAGTAATAATATTGAGAATAAAGTCAATGCTTTAAAAGGTCAAGATAAGGAGAAACTAAAGAAAGCTTGCTACGATTTTGAATCTATCTTTGTTAAAATGATGTTGGATGAAATGCAAAAATCTACCTCTATAGAATCCTCTTTTGGTAAAGGAGCCGGAGGAGCTTTTTTTAAGGATATGTACAACAATCAACTCAGCAGTGATATTGTAAAACAATCACCTTCAGGTATAGCAGGGACAATGTATAAACAACTTACAGGTGAAGATCTTGATATTAGTGGAGAGAATGAGATATTTGATGGAATGAGAAAATTGAATAGAGATGACTATTTGAGGATAAACAGAAAAAATATTGAGATTAAAACCCCTCTTTCCATGACCAAAAGATACTCAAAATTTATTGATAGCTACTCCGAAAAAATAGGTGTTGATTCAGCACTTGTAAAATCTATAGTTTTAAATGAGAGTGGAGGGGATTACAGGGCTGTTTCAAATAAAGGTGCCAAAGGACTTATGCAACTTATGGACAGCACAGCTAAAGATCTAAAAGTTTCAAATCCATTCGACCCTTACCAGAATCTAAAAGGTGGAATAAACTACTTGAAAAAGATGTTGGAAAAGTACAATAACGATATAGATCTTTCACTTGCGGCTTACAATGCAGGACCGGGAAATGTGGATAAATATAAAGGTATTCCTCCATTTAAGGAAACGGAAAACTATGTAAAAAAGGTTAAGGAAAGTATTAAGCTATTTAAATAGGATCTGCTACTTTTCAATAATAACCCTATGAAAAACATATATTTTTTTTTACATTAATATACCGAAATAATAACCAATGGTTAAAGCTAAATTAACAACCATAATTTTGGCTATAACTCATTAGTTTAAAGGAGAAGGATTTGTATAAAAATTTAAAATAGATTGTGTGAATATATGGATTATTACGATAAAGAGATTCTTATAAATGTAGGAATGAATGAAACGAGAGTTGCGTTGGTTGAAAATGGCAAACTTGTAGAGATGCATATTGAAAGACCGGAAAATCAGAGAACTATTGGAAATATATATGCGGGTTTTGTAGAAAATATTTTGCCGGGTATAAACTCTGCTTTTGTTGATATTGGGGAGAGATTAAACGGATTTATCCACCTAGATGAGTTTGTTAAAAATCTTATTCCGGAAGATTATATTATTGGAGATTATGAGTTTACGGATATAAATGAGGAGATAAAGGAGCTTGAAAAGAGCAGTAAGAGAAGAAATATCTCCATTGGTGATAAGGTTTTGGTTCAGGTTGTAAAGGAGCAGATAAATACAAAGGGACCAAGAATTACTTCCCAAGTTACAATACCCGGAAGGTATGTTGTTTTAATGCCAAACTATCACGGTGTAAGGATTTCAAAAAAGATAAGTAAACCTAACGAAAGAAAGAGACTTAGAAAACTTATTACAGGGCTTATTCCCGATGATTTTGGTATAATAGTAAGAACAGCTGCCGAAAATAAAGATTCCGATATGTTTGTTAAGGATATAATCTCAACCTATCAGATATGGAAAGATGCTATTGCGGAGTTTAAAAAGACAGAATCCCCAAAACTATTGTATAAGGACTACAATGTAAGTGCGAGTATAGTTAGAGATCTTTTTAATGATGATGTAAAGAGAGTTCTTGTTGATTCCAACGAACTTTACAATAGTATATCCGATTATGTAAGAAACCTTGCTCCGGATCTTTTGGACAGAGTTGAGCTTTACAATGATGATGAACCTATATTTGATAAGTTCTACAACATTAATAAAGATTTTCTCATAAGCCTTTCAAGAGAGGTTTTTATGAGAAGAGGTGGGTCTATTGTTATTGAACAAACTGAAGCAATGGTAAGTATTGATGTAAACAGTAAAAAATACTCCAAAAACAAACCCCAAGAGGAGAATAGTTTAACTATAAATCTTCATGCAGCAAGAGAGGTTGCAAGACAGCTTAGATTGAGAGATGTTGGTGGTCTTGTTGTCATAGATTTTATAGATATGATGGAGCAGAGTAATAGAGATAAGGTTTACAACGAACTCAGATCCAGCTTTAGAAGAGATAAGGCAAAGATAAGTATTGAACCCGTAAGCAGATTTGGACTTGTTGAGATGACAAGACAGAGATTAAAGCCTTCAATTGTTCAAACTGTTTACGATAGATGTCCTACCTGTGGAGGTAAGGGTATAGTAAGATCAAAAGAGACTATCTCGGGAATGATTGACAGGTGGATAAAAAACTTTAAATACGCTATGAATGGCCAAGAGGTGGATCTTTTAGTCAATGAGAAGCTTGCAGAGTTTTTAAATAGTGATGACAAAAACTTTATCACAGCCTCAATGCTAAAGCATTGGGTAAGGATCAACCTTATAATCGATAATAGCATTAATGAACACTCGTTTAGATTCTGTTATCCGGGAACATCTGAAGAGGTTAAATTTGAGCAAAAAGAGTATAACTAAAATATTGATTCTTACCTCTACTGATTTTGAATCTGACTCTAGCTTAAACTCTAACAGAAGATTTAATGTTACTATAAAAAAAGTGGGAGTAGGTCCCACTTTTTCCGTTTTAAACAGCTATCAATATATAGAAAAGATAGATCCTGACTTAATAATAAATTCAGGTATAGGAGGATCTTTTAACAGGTCTGACAAAATTGGAACCGTAGTAAATATTACAGAAGATATATTGGAAAATAGTAAAGCTTTAGAGGATGAAATTCTTCCCTTATCTTTTGATAGTAATTATTTTAAAGAGTATATGATAAAATCATATTTTGATAGAGTACTGGATCTTCCCAATAGAAGAGGAATTACGGTTTCATTGGTTAGTGGAAATAGAGATCTTGCTTTAAGGCGTAAAAAAGTTTACAATGCAGAGATTGAATCTATGGAGGGATTTGCCATAATGTTGGCGGCAAAAAGATTTAAGATCCCCATAATGCAGATAAGATCTATAAGTAACTATACCGGAGATGAAAAGATTACAAAAGAGAACCTTTTCTACTCTATTAAAATGTTAAACAATAAGATAAAACAGATTTTAGAGGAGCAATCTTTTGAATAAACTTAAACTTTCCATATCAACATGTCCAAACGATATATTTATGTTTTATGACATGATCAAAAGTGATGATTATAACTTTACTTTTGGAGATATAAAGGAGCTTAACGATGGTATAAAAAATGGTGAGGCTGATATTTCAAAACTCTCATTTCTTACCTATTTTAAAAATATGAAAAAGTATAAACTTTTAAACTCCGGAACTGCTCTTGGTAAAAATTGTGGACCTTTGGTTATTGGTAAGAGAGATATAAAAGATTTTAAGGGATTAAAGATAGCTGTTCCCGGTAAAAATACTACAGCATTTCTACTGTTCACCCACTTTTTTGGAAAAGATTTTGAGGTTGTTGAAACCCTATTTTCGGATATAATGGAATTGGTTAAGAGAGGTAAAGTTGATGCAGGTGTGATTATACACGAATCAAGGTTTACATACCATAAGTATGGATTAAAAAAGTTATATGATTTGGGAGAGCTTTGGGAAAACAATACAAATCTTCCACTACCTTTAGGAGCAATTGCAGTTAAAAGATCAATAGATGAAAATATAGTAAAAATGTTTGAAAAGAACTTATCAAATTCCATTAAATACAATTTAGAGAATCTTGAAAAAGTAGATTTTGATTTTTTAAAGAGATACTCCGATGAGATGGAGAATGATGTACTTTTAAAGCATATAAAACTGTATGTAAACAAATACTCTATTGATCTAGGAGATGAGGGTAAAGAAGCAATAAAAATATTATACAATACAGCTGTTAAAAGTGGATTTTGTGATAGTTTAGATCCATACCTTTTCGATGAATAATTTTAATCTTTTCTTAAATGGAGAAGCCTGACAAACTTCAAAGCTTTTGATAGATCTCATTTAAAAATTTTGCACTCTTTTTTAATTTTATACTCACAGACTACTAAATAGAATCTATATAAAAAGATTACACTTTTCTGACAGATCTTAATCAAACAATCTAAAAAAAAGTGCAGTAAAATAATATTTTAGTTATATTTAATTTGTTTAATATATGGTTTATTTGAATAGAGAAGGAGAAAAAGTGAAAAAGGATATTCTAATAAAAAATGGTCTCATAGTTACAGTGGATAATGAGATGAGAGTTATTGATAATGGTTTTGTATCTATTAAAGAGAGCAAAATTGTAGAAGTTGGTGAGATGAAAAATTTACAAGATTGCGAAGCAGATAAAATTATTGATGCTAAAGGTGGTATAGTTATGCCGGGATTGGTAAATACCCATTGCCATGCACCAATGACTCTACTAAGAGGTTATGCTGACGATTACCCACTTATGGATTGGCTAAACAACTATATATGGCCAATTGAAAGAGAGTTTATTAACAAGGATACCGTAGAAATAGGAACAAGACTTGCCGTTCTTGAGATGATAAAATCCGGAACTACAATCTTTAACGATATGTACTTCTTTGAAGAGGTGGTTGGAAATGTATGTAAAGAAGCAGGAATGAGGGTTGTCATTGGCGAGGGTGTAATGGATCTTGTTGGTGTTGCAGGAGAGATGAACTTTGATCTCTTGGATAAATTTAAAGATGATGAACTTGTAGTAACCGCCGTTGCCAATCATGCTCCATACACCTGCTCTCCTGAACTTATGAAGAGATCAAGTGATATATCTACAAAGTATAATGTACCTTACCATATCCATCTTTCAGAAACAGAGACAGAGTTTAACGATATCAAAAAGGATAAAGGGCTCTCCCCCGTTGAGTATTTAGAGAGTATTGGAGCTTTAAATGAAAGAATGGTAGCAGTACACTCAGTTGTTTTAACCGATAAAGATTTGGAGATATATAAAAAGTATAATGTTGGTGTCTCCCATAATGTTGAATCAAACTTAAAACTTGCTTCAGGGGTTGCCAGAATACCGGATATGCTTAAAATGGGCATAAAAGTTGGTCTTGGAACAGACGGAACAGCATCAAATAACAACTTGGATATGTTTGAAGAGATGGCAACAGCAGCAAAGCTTCATAAGGCTATTGCAAAAGATCCTACGGTACTTAAAGCTGAAGAGATTGTTAGAGTTGCAACTATGGGGGGAGCTGAAGTTCTCTCTATGTCTGATAAGATTGGATCTATTGAGGTAGGTAAAAAGGCTGATATTATCATAATTGATACAGATAAACCACACTTAACACCACTCTACAATCCATATTCACATCTTGCATATTCAGTACAAGGATCTGATGTATCACATACTATTATTAATGGAAAACTTTTAATGGAAAATAGAAATATGTTAACCATTAATGAGAAACAAACTATTGAAGATGTAAATAGTGTAGCAAAAAAGATTAAAGAGTTTAAGAATAATTAGCATTAATGGGTGTAGGGAGTAAATCAATTTTCACCCTTTTTTGAAATACAGAAAGGGAAGATCCGGAATCTGCCCCTATACAATTTATTTGAACATAAAAAAATAACGATATAGAAATAGGAAATTTATCAAAAATCGAGAGAGGGGAAACCCTCTCTCAACGATTAAATTCCACCTTAAAACTATTTAACAAGAGATTCTTCTAAATCAAGAGATTCAATAATATCAAGAGTTGCAATGACTACTCCATTAGAATCCGCTTTTTTAACACCATAAAAAGCTATCTCTCTTTTTATCAATCCTTTATCAGAGACATAATCATAGTATTCAGCGTTATCAAAAGATGAATCATCATGTTCATACTTTATCTTTAAGCAATCATACTCCTCACCATCTATAGATATAGTCTCTCTACCGATTACAGTTTTATCAATTTTCCAAGGCTCATATCTAAGTGTCCAACTAGAACCTACTCTAAGTGGATACTTATACACTGTTATTTCATCGTAATAAATGGAATCATTTTCAGAGGTAGAGTTTCCCATAATAATCCTAGATACCTCATTACTAATATCAATAAGCGAACTATACTCATTACCTCTAAATATATACTTTGAGGTAGCTTCACTCTCTATTTGTGGTGCAATTGGGATAGGATTAATATATCCATAACTTATTAGAGCATCTCCTGATCTATTGTAATACTTATTTCCTTGAATAAGTAATCCATTCTCAATAGTAGTTGATTTAAAGTTATACACATCAATACTATCAAAGATTATCTCCTCTCTAACTACTTCAACAGATGCATCAAAAGTTATTACAGTATCTGTAAATCCATTTGCTATAGCAAGAGAATCATATTTTAAAGTAAAAGTTCTGGAATAGTCCCATCTATCTCCAACATTTAGAGGATACTCAAAATCTTTTTCTCCGGAATCATTATCAGAGTTAATATTAAAACAACCAACAACTCCAATAAGAATAAAAACAAATAAAGCTCTTTTAATCCAGTTAATAAAATCTCCTTATTATTCTTACTATTAAAAAAACTATTGGTTTACGGATATTTAATCCCAAACCTTTCTTTATAATAATACCTGCCGATGATAAATACCAAAGCTATTGGAACTGTATATACGGAATAAAGATAAATTGCTTTAAAGGTTAAAGTCAAAATTAAAATCTTTGCACTTTTATCAGGAGCAACCCTAGATATATTTAATATTATTGTTAAGAGAAAAGCTGAAGAGATAAATATATCACTACTTAATAGAGATAAAAATATTCCAATTACAGATAGTATATTTCCAACTATAAGAGATCTTTCAACTCCACAGTGTACAGCAAAACTATTTTTACCACAAATTTTATCCCCTTCAATATCCGGTATCATTGTAAGGATAGATCCCACAACAATAATATTTCCATAGTTTATAAAATTTATAATAGAAAAATCTTGACAGGTAAGATCTACACCTAAAAGATATGTTAAACTACCACCTAAAAATGAGGATAGGAGTGTTAAAAAAGGTCTTCCTTTCCAATCAAAGTATGGCAAGTTATAAAATAGAACAATGGATATATAGAGAAATAGTTTAACTAGGAAAATATAGAAAGAAATGCTATAGACAAAAACAAATAATGATGATATAAAAAATAGAAAACAACCCTCTTTTAAGGATATTATACCCTTTGAAAGATGGTAGTTTTTATTATTCAATTTATCATTCTCAATATCATAGATCTGATTTAGAATGTAGGAGGAAGCTAGAATATTTATATATGAAAATAGCTCCCAAACAGAAAAAAGTTCTCCATTAGAGGACAGTAGTAAAAGTGTAATAGCAGGAAAGAAAAGAACAGGTCTCGTAAAAAAGATATAATCTAGAACTTTGATAACTATATTTTTATTGATAAAATTCACTAATAATCCCTTCTGTTTCTGGATATATTAACCAAGAGTGCAACAAGAACCATGTTAAAAAGAAGTGATGAACCTCCATAACTTAAAAAGGGAAGAGGAAGTCCCGTAATAGGCATAACACCTATAGTCATACCAATGTTGATAAAAACCTGATAGAGAAATATTGAAGCTATACCTACACAGAGAAGATAGTAATGCTTATTATTAACCTTAAGAGATATCATAATTGTTCTGTATATTATCACAAAAAAGAGGAAAAGAACCAAAATACCTGTAATAGCTCCCATCTCTTCAATAATTACTGAAAAAATAAAATCTGTATGACCTTCAGGTAAAAATCCCAGCTGAGTTTGGGAACCTCCATTTATTCCTCTACCAAAAAAGCCACCATTTGCAATAGCTGTCTTGGATTGTACTATTTGCCACCCACCCTTTTGGATATGCTTTTCAGGATTCAAAAAGCTTGTAATCCTAAGCTTTTGATAAGGTTTTAATCTATCCCAAATAAAAGATGTTCCCATTCCAATAGAGAAGTTAATTAACCATAAAGCTGCAATATTTATTCTTTTCTTACCAAATTTAAACAGTATAAATCCATAAACTATTAAATATGAAACAAAAAATTGGTATCCTAATGCCTTAAAAATAATAGAAAAAATAATCATAAAAAGATTAAATGCATGGAAATAATCTAAACCGTTGGCAAACATAATTACACCAAATATAGCCAAATAAACTAAAGATGTCCCTAGATCAGGTTGTTTATAAATTAGTAAAACAGGTAAAAGTGTAATTGCAGCCGCAATAAAATTTGTAAAATTAAATCTATTTATCTTTATGTTGAATTTTGAGTAAAAGTTTGCCAGTACAATAACTAGGATAATCTTTCCAAATTCAGATGGTTGAATTTCATAAAAACCTAAATTTAACCACCTTCTAGCCCCCATATGGGAAGTTCCGAAAAAGAGAACCGCTACCAAAGAAACTATCATAATAGTATAAAGGTATATAGATATGTTCATCAGCTTTTTAGGATTGATAAATTGAATAATAAAAGATCCTGCCAAGCCAAGAATAAACCAAATTAACTGTTTTTGATATTTAGGAAACCCCAAATCTTCACCGGAACTGTATATTGCAATAATACCAATTAGAATAAGAATAATAGAGGATATTATTAGAGGATAATCTGTTTCTTTTTTAACCATTATCAAAGCTTCCTAAAAGAGATAAATTATCTTTATCTATTCAACTATCTCTGGAAAATAAAAAATTTTTAGTTAATTTAAATTGATAAAAATAAAAAAGGAGCTATTTCAGCTCCTTTTTTATACAATAAAAGATTAGCCTACTTAACTAAAACCATCTTCTTGGTTAAAGAAGCGTTTGGAGTAGTTAAAGTGTAGAAATAAACACCTGCATTTAAGTTTAATGCATTAAACTTAACACTGTGATTACCTGTAGCCATTTCACTATTTAGAAGCTCTTTTACAAGCTCTCCATTTGAATTGAATACACTTAAATTAACCATACCGCTCATTGTGTTTCTAAAACTAATAGTAGTTTCAGGGTTGAAAGGGTTTGGATAGTTTTGAGCTAAAGTAGTAGAACCTGGAACTATTTCTGATTCAATACCAGACATTGTAGTTACATAAGCTCTTATATACCAGTTTCCTTCAAATCCTACTTCAGAAAGATGAATCCAGTCGCCATCAGCATATGCCCAGTTTCCATCAAGGTTTGTACTAACACTCTCATCACGAGCCATATAGTTTCCACCTGACTCAAAAACAAAAGCCACTTTTCCGGTAATAACTTCTTCGGAATTAACACTTACAACTGTTCCTTCTCCACCAAGTGCATTAAATGTTCCTGTTAAATCACCAATTACATCATCAATACTTGGAGTAGTTCCATTATACTGAGTAACCTTCCAAGTAACACCATTTTCAGGATTTGAGTATCCAGCTTCAAGGGTATTTACTTTCACTGACGATTCACCAAAATCCCAAGTAATTGCAGAAGCCCATGGAGCATTAGCAATACCTACTGCACCATCAAAACTATAATTAGCACCATACTCTACCCAATACTCATTAGCATTAGGATCGGTAACACTTACAGCAAAAACATCTGTTTTTTCAAAAGAATCATTTTCAGCCTTAACTGTAATGTTAGCAATTCCACTACTAGAACCTGCAGTTACTGTAAGAGTGTTACCAGAAAGAGAAGCAGTTGCTACACTAGGAGATGAACTACCTTCAACTGTTACAATTATTTCTACACCTGGCTCAGCACTGAAAACATCACTGATATCGATATCCATAGTTTCATTAACATTCATTGCAATATCTTCGATAGGATTATCTACAAAGATATAATTAGGATCGAAAGAATCAATTGCATCCTTCATTGCTGCATCTAAGTTTGAGTTGTTATCGTTGTAGAAAACCCTATAACCTTTTCCAACCACACCAAATAAAGGAACATAACCATTTCCAAAACCTCCCGAGTTATTGTATAAACCCGTAGAAACCGGATAGTTTTGACCTGACCAATTATATGTAGCCACCCAGTATGATTTTCCCGCATAAGGACCTGAAGCATCAGGACCAAAAACATTTGCCCATTTTTGTTGCATTACCGGCGCCGCCGCTACACAACCAGGTCAACCTGCACTTCCCCAGAAGATCATTACAGGTTTGCCTGCATCAACCTGCTCATAGATTGATGTTGTAACACCATCAGTTGTTGTAAATGTAATATTTGAGCATACATCTCCAACATCATACTGTCTAGTTTCTTGATTTTCTACCTTCTCAAATTTAGCAACTTTCCCCTCATTTGCAAAAGCGACAAAAGATACTGAAAGTAGAAAGATCAATAATGAAAACTTTTTCATAGTTCTCCCCTTAATTTAAATTTGATTAAAAATATATGGTAATTTTAAAAAAAAAGTAACTAAAAAAGAAACAAAAACACCTTAATTGCTCTTTTGTTAATGTTTTTAGAGAGCCTAATTTAATCATATTAGGATCTAATTTAAAAAAAATAAAAAGCTTTAGAAGCCTGTTAAAAAATTATTCAAAAAAGCAAAACTTACCATTGATCAGATCCTGATTTATCTCTCAAAAATTTAGATACCAACAAATTGTTTAAACTCTTTTCCTCACTATTTCCACCTTCAAAAACTAAACTACCATCAGAAAATCTCCTCTGCCTTATCAATCTTTCGGAGCCGGGTATTGTATCAAATTTTCTCACAATTTCAGCAACCTTAAAACCTGAGTAATCCCACATACACTCCCTATTACCACAAGGTTGAAAATCTTCATTACAAGGATAACAACCCCTATTTGGAATATAGATTATAGCATCTGAAAATGGAGCTGTTTGAAAATAGTAGGCAGATATATTGTAGAGTCCTAAAATTTTAATCTCTGTTCTTGCTGCCATATGTATTGTTGCCGTATCGGGAGATATTAAAAGATCTGATGACACCAAAAGCTGATAAAGCTCTTTTAGAGATTGTTTCCCTGTAAGATTTTCTATATTTTCAAACTCTGTAAAAGGAGAATATATTTCATTTCCTTTATCTATATCAGTACCCACAAGAAACAGATTATAATCTCTTTTAAGATTTTCAATAAGATTTATGTAAAAACTATTGGGAAAATTTCTAATACTACTTCCCGTGTTCACATTAATAACTATATTTTTTATTGATCTACTATTTTTGGCAACAGGTATATTTTCTATATTTTCCAAATATGAAAGATAGAGTTGCGATATATTTATGGGAGCCTTTTTTCTATTATCAGCACTATTAAAGAGGAGAGAAAACTGTTTATCCTTAATAATCTTTCTATCATCATAAGTTACACCTAAAACTTTTTTTCCAAAAAATGATGATATATAAAAACTAAGTTCAAAGGAGTTTAAGTTTATTGCATAATCAAATGTAGAAGCTCTATCCTTTCCCAAAAGATAAGAAAATCTATCAAAATTTAGAGTTTTTGAGCACTCTAATAAACCATCTATATCAAGCTCAACAATTTCACAATCAACTATCTCTTTTAAGAAAGATAAAACATTTAGTTTTGGGATAAAGAAAGTTACCCTCTCCCTTTTAGAAAGTTCCTCTATTAAAGGTAAGGATTGGAGAAGATCTCCTAACCTCAACAGATTAACAACACATACTTTCATAGATAAACTACCCTCTACACTAAAAAATAAAGAGTAGAGAAAAGAGTTTCTATAGAAATATATACTCTGTAATACTCTACTCTTCTTCTATTCTACAGATAGATATTATTTTTTTAAATTATACTCATCTGTAATATCTTTTATAGGGTTTTCTATATACCCCTTTGCATAATCAACATATTTTTGGGCATGTTTTACAAGATATTCCGCCTCTTCGTTACTAACTTTTCTTCTAACCTTGGCCGGAACTCCGGCAATTAAAGAGTTATCCTCAAAAACAGCACCCTCCAAAACAACAGCACCTCCTGCAACAATAGAGTTTTTACCAATTTTAGCATTATCCAAAATTGTAGCTCCCATACCAACAAGGGTATTATCTCCAATAGTACAACCATGAATAGTTGCAGAGTGTCCAACCGTAACATTGTTTCCAACTACAGCATCAAACTCATTTGTCATATGGATACAGCTATTATCCTGAATACTTGTATTTTTACCTATTCTTGCGTAACCAACATCACCTCTAATGGTAACATTAAACCATATACTTGAACCGGAATCAATCTCAACCTTTCCAATTACATCGGCAGAATCTGCAACAAAAACATCTTTTTCTATTTTAGGTTTAATACCCATATACTCATAAATCATAAAACTCTCCAATAGATTTTAGTTAGAAAAGATTAAAAATCTACCAACTAAAAATTTATATTCTAATTTAAGATAAAGGTCTCGTTTTCTCCTCTAACCAAATCTTCTCCTCTTCATTCAGATACGGAGAAACAAGATCAAACACACTCTTATGATATGAATCTATCCAATCAATCTGATCCTTACTTAAAAGAGAAGTATCCACAAGATCTCTTTCAATTGGAACCTTTGTCAATGTTTCAAATGAGAAAAATTTAATACCCTCATTTGTTTTCTCCTCTTTAACCACTATAAGATTTTCTATCCTTATTCCATGACTATTGGCTAAATATCTACCCGGCTCATTAGAAACAATCATACCTTTTTCAAGTGAAACAGCCTTAGGAAAAGGACTTATATTTTGAGGACCTTCATGTACATTTAGAAAATGACCAACACCGTGACCCGTTCCATGACCATAGTTTAGGAAATAATCCCAAAGTGGTTTTCTTGCCAATATATCAAGCTGATAACCTTTTGTTCCTTCAGGAAATTTAACTTTAGAAAGTTCAACCATTCCTTTGAGGACTAAAGTATAATCCCTAATCTCCTCATTAGTTGGTTTTCCTATAGCTGCAACCCTTGTAATATCGGTAGTACCCTCAAAATATTGACCTCCAGAATCTATTAGATATAAACCATCCCCGGAAATTTTTCTATCACTCTTCTCATCAACTCTGTAATGAATAATAGCACCGTTACCCTTAAATCCGGAAATAGCGGGGAAACTATCTTGAACATAGTTTTCCATAGATGCTCTAAAAGCAGTTAACTTATCAGAAGCGGAAAGTTCACTTATTTCTCCAGAACCAACATTTTTATAGATCCAGTGAAGAAATTTAACAACAGCAGCTCCATCTTTAATGTGGGCAACTCTCATACCCTCAACTTCAACGCTATTCTTTTTAGCTTTCATAAGAGTTGAAGGGTTTGGAAGATTTACAATATCAGAAACAGTTTCAAGAGCTCTGTAGATAGAATAGTTTATTCTGTTAAAATCAATAACTACTTTAGATTTTTTTACTAAGGATTTAACTACTTCACCTGTGGTGTTATAACTTTCAATATCTACACCACTCTTTTTTAAACTACTCTTCACATCTTCGGGAATCTTTTCAGGGTTAACAAACAAAGTTACCTTTTCCATACCAATGAGAAGATAGGAGATAAAACAAGGATTGTAACTTATATCGCTTCCTCTTAAATTCAATATCCATGCAATATCATCTAGAGTTGAAATGAAGTTATAATCACCTTTTCCCTTAATACTCTCTCTAATTCTATCTATTTTACTTTCTCTGGATTCTCCTGAAAATTTAACATCAAGTTCAAAAACTTTATCCATTGGAACTGTAGGCCTATCACTCCAAACTGTTTCAGCAAGATCATATTCTGCTACAACTTCAATCTTTTTAGTTAAAAACTTGCTTACCATTCCTTTAACAATACCGTAAGAAACAACATAACCATCTAAACCAAACTTTGACCCCTCTTCAAGATTCTCATAAACCCAATCATTTATGGAAGGAACACCAGCTTCTCCCATTTTAAAAAGATCTATACCGGAACCTTTAAGCTCCTCTTCTGCTTGTAAAAAGTATCTGCCATCAGTCCACAATCCAGCTTTATCAGCTAAAACAACTACAGTTCCTGCTGAACCTGTAAAACCTGAAATATAAGATCTAAAACTCCATCTCTCTGCAACATATTCAGAATCGTGAGGATCTGTTGATGGAATAAAATAACCATCAAGACCCTTTAATTTCATCTCTTCTCTAATCTTTGCTACTCTTTTCTTTATATCCATCTTTATCCCTCTAATTTTATTTAATTTAGTAATTGAAATATTAACTAAAAAACTCATATGAAAATATGATAGATATTTTAATCTAGTCTTAAATATAGTTAAACTAATTAGGAGTTTCAAGTAAATAGACTTGACAGATTTAGGGAACTTAACACTAAACAATTTTACTCCAATTATATTGAATTAGAGAAAATAGATTAGGGTTTAGAACTTTATTCTTCTGTAGATAGTCTACATATTTCATGAGGCTTTAAAATTTGGTATAATTTTTGAAAAATTATTGCTCAATGATAAAGAGTTCTGATATTATCTACAAAACACCGTGCTTTTCATCATTCTCTTCATGTTGTTTTCCCACTTTATCCAATAGTGGCTTTGTAAACTTTTTTAGAATATTATTTTTGGGAATACCTACAACACAATTAATATTATTTCTTTACACATCAACTAAGAATATCCTTTCTGGTTTCGTAATTGGAACCTCAACAACTATTCTATTATTTTTAAATATTTTTGAGACATTTTTTGATGCTCTGGAGATTTTAAATAGGATTCTATAACAGGTTTAACTTTCGCTAATTTTTTTAGATTATGGTATTTGTGATAAAATCTGGCTAAATGACAAGTTGAAAGCAAATAATTTCTTTCGTCAGCTATTTGTCTAAACAAAAGCCTGGCTCTTAAAAAAGATTTTTCTGATTTTCTATGTTCTCCTGCAATATTTAAATAAGAAAGTCCCCTAACTAATTCAATCTTAGCTTTTTGATAGTTATTTTCTTTAGTATATTTTTCAGCTTTTTCTAAATATTCGGTTGCATTTGTGTACTCTCTTAATCCATTATAACACATTGCAATATTTAAGCATACTTTACCATATTCATCATCCTTTTCCTTTTCAAATTTAAGTGATTTTTTGAAAGATTCTATGCCCTTTTGATACTTTTTAACTCTAGAGTTAGAAACTCCTAATGTTACTAAGATTTGAACTTTAATTTTAGGATTAGAGGTAGTTGTTAATTGATTTTTAAGCTCATTAATAGTTAATTCGTGATGTTTTCCCTTTAATTCTAAAGACCTACAAGCACCCTTTATAAATTCAAGGGTAAAACCATTATTACTTGTTTTTTCAAATGTCTCATAAGCTTTATGGTAGCTCTTTTCTGCTTCTTCTTTTTGGTTGTTAAATTTAAAACAATCTCCAAGATGATAATAAATTTCTCCCTCTATAAAGGAGATTTTACTCTTTAATTTTTCTAAATATCTTTCTTTTCTTTTTAATATTTTCTTGCCTACTTCAATAGCTTTACTAAAAAGACCCTTATCTCTAAATATGCGGAAAAAAGAATAAATTATTTCATAGTAGTTAGGATGTTCTTTATTTTTCGCGAATTTCTGATACTCTTCTAATAATACTTCCTCTTCTTGCTTTTCATATTCTTCAAAATTTTCTAATGAAGGGAATTCAAAATGCTTATTATTGGTAAGTTTTGCCTTTTTTAGATAGTAGTAAATTGTACCTGCTGTAACTTTGCGACCTAAATTAGTGATAATTTCTTTGTATGAAATATGCTTATTTTCTTTTTTAAGCTTAACAATTTTTCTCTTTTCTCTATAGCTTAATTTATGTCTTATTTTAAAAGATTCCGGGATTTTTCTTTGATAAGGTTCTTTTTTATTATTTCTCTCTTTTAGCCAACGATAAATAGAGTTTCTAGAAAAACTATAGGTTGTTGCTAGCATTGAAACGCTAAATCCCTTGTCATATTCTGCCAAAATTTCGTTTTTAAGTTTTATTGCAACTGTCATGTTGATAGCCTTTTTTATATTGTTTTTTGACTGCCCCAAAACTAGTATTGACTCGTTTTTATTTCTTTTGAATAACTTTTACACTCCTTTTGTGAAAACATCTTAAATTTTAAAAAGGAGAATCTTATGCAGAAGAAACTAACAATTCTGATTCTAATTCTTTCAGCTTTATTAACTACTCTCAAGGCTGAAAACCTATGTTCAAATTTGCAAAACCAACCTACAATTGAGAAGTCTGACATTATTTCTTTAGCTACCCAAAAAGGGGGTCGTACAGGAGATGATAGCGATGACCCCATTGATAACGACCTTGATTTTGACAACTACAAGTAGTTATTTTGTAACATTCTCATAAAATTAAGAACAATAACTAGGAGTGGCTCCATCACTATATCTATTATAATATATAAATTATAAGTGTAGTTTTATAGGGAAACACTCTTAGTTTCGTTTATAATTCCCATCTATTTCAAACATATAATTTATCTAAATAATAAAGTTTACAAATTTGTTTATTTTGTCATCTTTTGCATTATAATAAAAAACATTGGGAAAGTCAACTCTAAAATTGTGGTGTTTTATTTGGATTTATTTGACAATTTACTAATAATTAGCAAGTTAGCTGTAAATATCTTAAATATGGCTTAATTATTTCTTTAAGAATTAACTTTTTCTTTATCTATGTAGCTTAACTTACTTTAGATTAAGTAGTTAACCATATAAACTTCTTATACCTTCGTGTCCTAAAACTAGAACTAACTCGTTTTGGGAGCTAAAATCTATTTGTTATCCTAAAAACAGAGCTTATGAGTCGCGACCAATTAAAAGCTTCGAAGTAAATTAAGTTTAATTAAAACTCCTAAAAGGAGGTGAAAAGAATGAAAGTTGAAAAGAAAGCACAAAGGAGTTTAAAAATGAGTAGCAATTCTAACTTGATGCATGGATTTTTTGGTCTGTATCAATGCGATTTTGATCTCAGAATTTGCTGTAATGGTTGTAGTTGTACTACTTAATAGTGCCTTTGTACACTATCAATGAGGCTACTCCTTTGGGATAGCCTCATTATGATCGTTGCACAATAGATTCTTTAAGAAAAAAAAGAATCTTCAAATCATTATTTCAACTATAAATTCATTTTCATGTTAACTGTAATCTTAAAGTTTAATCGGAGATTTTACAATGAAGTATAAACAGAGTTTTTATAATATATGGCAAGCTCAAAAAGAAAAAGTTTATCTACTAAATACTTATTCGGGGAGTATTGTTTCTGTAAATAAAAATGAAATTGGGGTTGTAAACTCAATTCTTGAAGATAAAAATGATATAGATATTGTAAATGAAGAAAAAATAAAAGAATACATAAAGGTCTTACTTGATAACGGTTTTTTAATTCCTGAAGAGGTTAACGAAAGAGATAGTTTGCAATATATTTATAAATTAAACTATTTTGACTCTTCAGTTCTTGATATTGTTCTACTTCCAACAATGAGATGTAATTTTAAATGTCCATATTGCTACGAAGAAGAAAAACAAATGACTTTAACTGAAGAAAGATTACAATCTTTAATAAAGTTTGCAGAAAAAAATTTTATAAATAAAAATCGAGTAACAATTGGTTTATTTGGAGGAGAACCATTATTAGAATGGAAAAAAATTAAGAAATTTTTTGATATCGTTTTAAACTTGTCAAAGAAATATGGTTTTATGTTCGCCCCGTCAATAACAACAAATGCTTATTTGTTTGAAAAAGATATGATTAACGATATGATTGATAAATATCATTTCAGGTCATTTCAAATATCAATTGATGGATATAAAACGACCCATAATACAACACGAGTGCTAATAGAGAATGGCAAGGGAACTTATGAAACTGTTCTAAAAAATTTTAAACTTCTTTTAGAAAAGAAGAAACAATCAAAAAAAAATTACAGCTTAACATTAAGAGTTAATCTTATGAACACAGATGAAAAAAGCATACTAAAACTCTTTAATGAATTTGACTACAATGAAAAAGAACTGTTTTATATTTATTTTAGACCTATTTACAATACGAAAAATTTTTGTATTTCAAATTCCAATTATAAAAATTTAGAATCATTTTATTCTTTAGCTATCAAAGAAGGATTTAATGTCGTAACTCCAGGGTCTAATAGTTTCACTAGCATTCAAGCATGTGAAGGAGACGGTGGAATACACCAAATAGAGATTATGCCTAACCTTTCAATTTGGAAATGCTCAAATAATTTAAATTGTAAAGAAGCAAATATCGGGGAAATCTGTAATGATGGTAATATTAAATTATTTTATGATAGACTGGAAAAATGGAGTAAAAACAATCCTTTTGAATACGAGAAATGCTCAAATTGTAAGTATCTTCCACTATGTTGGGGAAGCTGTCCATTAAACTTTCTTCTTAATAAGAAAAGAAATTGTTTTTACGAAAAAGATTTCAATTTAGTTAATTTATTCTTAAATTCTAGAATTGGAGCTTCATAGCTTTTGATCCTTTAAGTTTTGAATATCAGATTTTTTATATTTATATTTTGATATAAATATAAATATTTTAAAATTAAGTTTAAATATTAAGGAGTTAAAAAATGAAATCATTGCTAAAGTTTTTTAAATTGTTACCTCTCAAGTATATTATCAGCTATTTTATCATAGGGGTTATATTTTCAGTTGTTTTTGTGTTAGAATACTTTAGCCCTTTAATTCAAAAAAATTTGATTGATACTGCAATTAGAGATAAGAATATTTTTAATGACTCCTTGTTTCATTTGATTTATCTTTATATACTTTATGCCATTTTTGTTTTTACAGCCACGCTCTCTATTTCCTTTTTGAGAATAAAAGTTGGTAAATTGTTTTATTCTGTTTTTTTAAAAAAGATTTTCAGCTTAAAAAAGACTGCTATTCAGAAAAAAGGAACCGGATACTACTATGATATTTTATCAAAGGATAAAGAGTCTGCTGTAGCATTGATAAGTTTGTCTTTTTTCTCTCTACTATTTAGTATCATTCAAACTTGCTTTATTTTAGTAATGATTTGGAAGTGGAGTCGTATTCTTTTTATAATTTTTATGATAGTTCTATTTTCATCTATAATTATAACATCTATTCTAGCTTTGTTTAATAGAAATAATTACCTAAATATGAGAAAAAACGGTACAACTTTAGCAAATGAGACAATAGATGCTATTTCAAACAATTTTTCAATCCAAAATTTTCTATCATCTAGTATTTTTCAAAATTTATTAACAAAAAAATATGCCTTTTTTGAGAAGTATATGAGAAGATACATTTACATTGCTACTTCCCCTCAAATAATTGTTTCAATTATTAAGACGGTTGCATTTGTATTTACCATAGTTTATTCTTTAAATCTGGTTATATCCGGAGAAATGACTTACGGTATTCTACTGGCTATAATCTCATATTTCCAAATGATTTTGAAACCAATAGAAAATTTTCATTCAGTAATGAACAACATTGCAGAAAGTGAAGTAAGTATCAAAAGGTTACTTAATTTAATAAATCCTAAAACTAATCAATTAAATTATCAAGATAAAGTTATACCTTTGAACAGTATAAATAATCTTACCTTTAAAGATGTTTATTTTGAATACGGAAATTCTAAAAAACAAAAACATTATCTTGATTTTAAAATTGAAGATGAAAAAGTTGGAATTGTTGGAATTTCAGGAGAAGGTAAAACTACCTTATTAAAATTATTGTACTTGGAAGAGGTTGCAAAAGAGGGGAATATTTTTTTAGATGATACAATCTTGGGTAATCTTCCAATCTCTTACTTTCAAGCTATTTTTAATATTTACCCTCAAAATTTAGAAATTTTTAATAAAGACTTACTCTTTAATTTAACTCTAGGAAAAAAAGTAATACCAAATTCAACTGTGGATAGATATCTAAAAGATTATCAAAACAGATTACAACTTTTCTTTGATTATCTTGAAAAAGAACTTCAAAACAGTAATATTTCAAATTCAAAAAAATTTATCAAAATACAAAAATATTTAGAGAAAGATGATTTTTTAAAGGAAATTTTAGGAGTTATTGATGTTTATGTAGAATCCTATCACATTTATGAAATTAACTTTGATACTTACATTAAATACCTTGATTTTATTGTAAATAATTGGAGCCATTTTGCGATCTCTCTAATAGAAATCGGATTTAATAAAAATTTTATTGTTGAGGAAAAGTTGCAAAAGGTAATCAAGGATTTAAATCTTGAGAAATTAGAAGGTAGAGATTTTGGTGAAAATGGGCAAAATATCTCCGGTGGAGAAAAACAAAAAGTTGGCTTTGCAAGATTTTTATTGAAAAACTCTTCCTCTTTTTTCGTTTTAGATGAACCTTTTACAAATTTAGATGCTCTTACTGAAAATGAGATGATAAAAATAGCAAAAGAGCAATTGCAAGGTAAAAAAGGGTTGATAATTTCCCATAATTTTACCCTCATTAATAATCTTTCAGACTCTATTATTGTTATACATGAGGGAAAAATTGCACAAAAGGGAACTCATCAAGATTTAATAGAGGAAGATGGAATTTATAGCACGCTTTATAATTCCCAGAAAAAATCTAAAAAATAATCCTATCCTTTCATGGGAAAACAGATTCTGTTTATTCTCATGTTAAAGATTTTTCTGAAACTAAACTAAAAGGAGAACAATAATGAAAAGGTTTGTCTTACTACTTTGGCTTGTTATACTGCTAGTAAGTTGCGGTAAAAAAGATAATAATTCTAAAATTGAAGAGGCTCAAAAGAGAGTAAAAAATGAAAATGTGGAAGTTTACAAAAACAAGAATGTTCCGAAAAACAGCCAAGATACCATCAATTTCACTCCCCTTTTCTCTATTAAAAATTCTAAAATAGGTCAGCTTTTTAAAGATCCTAGAGCTATTGATGTTGATAATTTTGGAAATATTTTTGTGGCAGACAGGACTACCATATTTAAATTTGATTCTCTTGGAAATTTAACTACTCAATTTGGCAGAAGAGGAAACGGTCCGGGAGAATTTATGAATATAATAGGAATCGTAATTCAAAAAGAAAATCTTTTTGTTTCTGATCGTGATGCAGGAAAAATCTCAAAATTTACAATTGATGGGAAATTTATAGAAACTATCTCTTTTCCAAATAACTCAATTCCATTCAATTTACACTCTTTTGGAGAAGATAAATTTGTCGGTTATAAACTGGAGCAAGAAGTTAAAGATGGCAAAATATATTTTGATGTTCCAATTGCCTTATTTGATTCAAATCTTAATATTTTGAAGAAAATTTTTTCCAATAAAAAGGAAGTCAATCCAAATAAGGGCTTCAATTTTATGGATTTCTTCAGCTTTTTTGCAATATCAGAAAAAAATATTTTTGTGGCAAAAAACTCGGAAGATGTTTATAGCATAGATGCTTATGATGGAGATGGAAAGATACTCTATAAAATTCAAAAGAATTATAGAAAAATAGAATATAGCGAGGAAGAATTAAAACAAATGGGTAGTGCCGGTACTGCTACAGATAAAGAAGGAAATGTAAAAAAAATAAAATTTAAGGCGAAATATAAAAAAGCAATCGAAGCCTTATTTGTTGATAAATTTGATAGAATTTATGCTAAAACAAATATTAATAAAAAACCTAATTATATTTTCAATATCTTTAAAGATAAAGAATATATTCAAAACGCTTCTCTTCCAAATTATAAAGAGATATCCAAGGAAGTTATGAAAGCTCCTATTCTCTTCAAAAGAGGAAAGCTTTATACAATCAATACTTTGGGAGACGAAATATCTGTACAGGTTTACAGTTATTAACAATCACATGATTTTCCATACGAAAAAAGGGGCCAAAAATTGCCCCTTTTTTATCCAAAATTTCTGAGCATTCTATTTAATATGCTAAATATTAGACAAATATCTATATCTCACTCAGGTTGATACAATAGTATTACAGCTATACTTTCACTTGTTTCCTATTAAATATACGGGCTAAAGCTGACCGGATCTTTTTAGATAGTAGTTTTTTAATTTCATAAAAGTAGATTAAATAAAGCTATTAAAAACTATTTTATTTAGGAAATAATTTCTCTAAATTTTATATTAAAACAGCTATTTTGATCATAGTAGGAAACTAACCTTACCTATGGATCCTTTAAAATAAAAACTAGGATTTATAATGCTAAATGAATTTAAAGTTGGATCTTTTCCCCTAGATGGAAGACATATTATTGAAGCAAGTGCCGGAACAGGGAAAACCTATTCCATAGGAATAATTGTTTTAAGATTACTCTTAGAAAAAGGTATAGAGATAAAAAATATAATCTTAGTAACATTTACAAATGCAGCAACAGATGAACTTTCCGAAAGGGTTAGAATTTTTTTAAAAAAAAGTAAAAAATATTTTAAAACAGGAAATTCAGGAGATAGCTTAATAGATTCAATTTTATCAAAATATGAAAGAGAAAAATCTGAAAAGATTATAGATAAAAGTTTAGAAAATTTAGATGAGATATCAATTAGTACAATACATGGTTTCTGTAAAAAAGTAATGAAAGAGTTTGCCTTTGAAACAGGAGAGATTTTAGATAATGAACTTATATTGGATCAAGAAGCAATTATTGACAGAGCAATCAATAAAGTATGGAGAAAAGAGATTGTAACTCTTCCTTTTGAAGAGATAGAGGTTCTTTTAAACAACGGATTAAAGAGAGATGATCTAAAAAAAGTTGTAAACAACCTAATACAGGGAATAACCCTTAAAAGATCAAATAAAACTATTAGTTTTGATGAGTACTTTAAGATAGAAAATAGAGTTAAAGATTTTATTGAAAGAGAAGATGAGATAATATCTGAACATAAATCTGAAGCTATAGAGATTTTTTCTAATTTAAAAACAACTACAAATAAACTTCCTGCATTTGCAAAAAAGATAGTAGATGCTCTTGAAAAAGAATCCTCCACAAAACCTATGTTTACAGCTAAAGGAGAACTTCTCAAACAAATTGTAAAAAATGAGTTTTTGACAAATACAACTCTTGTAAAACTTTATTTAGATAATATGGAATCTCAAAATAAATTATCAAATATGGGAAAAGATCTTTTAATGGAAACCTACTATAATTGTTCTCAAAAAATAGTAAAGGTGTTGGAAAAGTTTAAAGAGGATTCAAATATCCTTTCCCAAGATGATCTTATTTTACACCTCTATAGATCTGTAAAAAAATTGGAGAAAGAGGGTAAGTTAATCCCTTTACAAAATAAGCTTTCCCAAAAGTATAAAGCTGTTGCTATTGATGAGTTTCAAGATACAGACAAGAAACAGTACACTATCTTTAGCTCCCTTTTCAACAAAGAGGTATCTATTTTTCTCATAGGAGATCCTAAACAGAGTATATACGGTTGGCGTGGTGCAGATTTAGATACATATTTAGAAGCTCAAAACAGTGTTGATGATAACAATAAATTTACCATGAGAACAAACTTTAGATCTACTTCAAGATTGATAGAAAAGCTCAATAGTTTTTTTTCTATAAATAACCCTTTCTTTCATGAAAAAATTAAATATGAGATTGTACAATCGGGTAAAGGGAATGAAATAGATATAAAGAAAGATGGAGAAATTGTAGAACCTCTATCCATTATTAATTGTGAAAAGAGTGATAATATAGCTCTAATTAATGGTAAAATCATTCTGGATCTTCTAACCAGTAATTATACCATAGGAAGAGAGAGAGTAAAACCTAAAAATATTGGTGTTGTGGTAAGATCTAAAAAAGAAGCAAAGGAGATGAACTATTACCTTTCAAAATTTGATATACCTTCTGTTATATACAGTGATGAAAAGATAATTGCTCAAGGATCTACCCACGATTTTATACAATTTCTTTCAGCAGTAGCAGATCCTACCATAGATAAACTTAAAAGAGCACTTATTACAAACCTCACAAGCTACACATCTGTTGATATTTTAAAACTCAATGAGGAAAAACTAATACACTACCTTGAAGTTTTGAGAAGATTAAACAGAACATCTAAGGGTATTTTCTATATTTCCCATAAGATTTTGGAGGAGTTTGATATATTAAGCTCAATAAAGGATAACAGAGAAAGAGAGATTGCAAACCTATATCAACTAATTGAGATTTTAAACAGTAAGGAGAGAAGTGAAAACTATACTATAAATGAAATAATTGATTGGGTAATTAGAGTTAGAGAAGGTGAGGTTGTAACGGGTGATCAGTATGAACAGAGAATAGAGAATGATTTTTCATCTGTAGAGATCTCAACAATACATAAGAGTAAAGGACTTGCCTATGATATTGTGTTTGCACCATATCTTGAACTTACCTCTAAAACAAATATGGATTTAAAATATAAAGTTGACGGGAAACAGATAATTTCTCTATATAAAGATGAAGATGATAAAAACAGATATAAAGTAGAAAATGAGAGAGAGAATAGAAGAATCATATATGTTGCTTTAACAAGAGCAAAGTATAAAATCTTTATTACATCTACAGGTAAGGAAAGCTCACTTTCGGAATATATTAGTAAATTTGATGATAGATTTGAAAATATATCATCAAATGATATTGAAAATATAGAGATAAGTAAGTACAAAGAGTTTGATAAAGAGGATTTAAATGACAACTTTCAAAGAGTTCTGGAAAGATCTTTCAAACCTCAAAAGGTTGTTAGTAGCTTTAGTGCTATTGATGGAAAAGAACACCTGCCTCATAAGTATGAAAAGTTGGAGATTGATAATTACGATAAATTTATTTTTCAAGAGATTGGAAAAGGACCTACTCTTGGAAACTTTCTCCATGAAATTTTTGAAAATAGTGATTTTACCGATAAAGAAAGTTACGGTAATGCAATAAAATATACAAAAAAGAGGTATCCTTTAATATATAGAGATGAATATTTTAATATGTATAAGGATATGTTAAATCATGTACTAAACGGAAATCTTTATGCCAAAGAGGTTAGTGATGAAGATCAGCAGGAGGATCTTTTTAGCTATAACTCAACATTTAGGCTTTCGGAGGTAAGTAACAGGTTAAATGAGATGGAGTTTTTCTATAAGGTATCTATAGATAGTGTAGAAAAAATTGAGGATCTTTTAAAAGATTATGGTTATAGTTGTAAATTGAAAAAAATATATATTGAGGGTGCTTTTAACGGATTTATTGATCTTGTTTTTAAGTACAAAGATAAGTTTTATATCCTAGATTGGAAATCCAACTATCTTGGAGATAGTATTGAAAACTACTCACATAAAAATATTAATATTGCTATGGATGAAAACAACTATAAACTTCAATATTTAATATATACTATAGCACTTAAAAGATACCTAGAATCTATGGATATAGATTTTTATCAAAATTTTGGAGGTGTTTACTATCTATTTTTAAGAGGTATTAGAAAAGGGAAAAGAGAGGGTATATACTTTGACCTACCACCCAAAGAACTGATTGAAAAACTGGATATCCTTATTTTAGGCAGGTAATAGTTTAACATGAGTTAGGTATAAAAGAAATAGTCTATCTTATGTAATAATTAAATTTATAGATTCAATTATAACATTACGATAGTAGTCAATTTTATCATAACCGCTAAAATATGTATCTTCCCACCAAAGAAGGATGTAAAGCAAACCTCCATTACCGATGTATCCTCTAGATCGGAAACAATCAATATCCCATTCCAAATAAAAGTTTCCGATATAGCGGTGGAATCGGCAAACCCGGTAGGGTTTGAGCTAATATTATCGAAAATATTTTATGTCTTGGCTTTGCCCTAATTCTGCTTTTGCTTCT
>PDON01000029.1 GCA_002742935.1 Candidatus Cloacimonadota bacterium
TACTGTTCCTAAGCTTGGAGAGATTGTAAAATCTGCTAACGGAGAGTTGTTTATAATATCATCACTTACAACAAGAGTTTTAGTTTTAGAACCTATTAAACCACCTGTATCTTTAACTTCAAGATTAACCATATAAGTTCCCGATTCACTATACTTGTGAGTAATACTCTTTTCGATACGCCAATCTGTGTCAAAATTACCATCATTCTCAAAATCAAAGCGAACCATTAAATCATCAATATCATCCTCTTCATCGCTAGAGAGAGATGAGTCAAATATAAATCTGGTTTTAACCGTTCCGGAATCAGGGTTTACAGTAAAAAAAGCTATTGGATTAGAGTTTTCATTTTCAGATCTATCACTACAACTAACAATTAGGATTCCAACCATTAGAGTAATAAAAATCATTAAAAAAAATCTTCTCATATAAAAATCTCCATATTATTTAGATAAAATTGGCTTTGTAATCTGTTACTTTGTACAAATAGATTCTAAACAAGATCTAAGGTATTGTCAATATAATTTATTAAGAGTTTTTACTGTTTCTCTTTTTGTTGTAAAATAAAAAGCACACTATCTATTAGTCTTGGAAAAGTTTTAAGACACAACTTTCTGGAAATTACCTTTAATATTTTTTGCAATACCTACAATACACAGTTATAAAAAAAAGGTGGAAAAATCCACCTTTTTGAAACTTATTAAAAATCTAAAACTAATCTTTAATCTCTATCTTTACCAAACCATCAAGATTTAAATCAAGAGGTTTTCCATTGAGAATAAGTTCCTCAATATCAAAAGATTTTAATCTATCAAAATCAATAGTAAACTCTTGAACTCTTGAACTTTTAACTTTTAATTTTTTATCCTCTATAAAAGCTTCTATTTTTCCTGATTTATCTGAAGGTTTAAACACTCTGTAAAAGTAACCTTTATTAAACTTACCCTTAATTACCATCTCTTTATTATCTCTCAAAAGAGTAAGAGATGTACTGTCCCCACCTGTCTTTTTAGATAGATAGATAAACGGAGAGTAAGGGTATTTTATACTATCATTTTCCATCATAAGTATAATATCATTCTCTATCACACCCATTTTTCTTGCAGTACAACTATCATACTTAAAGGTTTTAACTTTAAGACCCTCACCCCTATAAGTGTAGTCATACTTTATACCAAACTTTGCCTTACTATCAAAAACTCGTAAATTGTATGGAGTATGCCAATCTTTTTTAGCAAAAGAGCTATCTGCTTTTATACCGCTTATCCACTCAATAGAATCATCTAAAATATCAGTTTCCCAAGAGATAGATTTAACTTCTCCCCTACTGTTATTATTGATAAAGTTGACTATATTACTCTTCTCATCGTCTATATAACTCATTTCATGATTACCTTTTGGAGATCTAAATTTAACATTTGAATTAAATTTTTTAAGGTAATCTACAGTTGGCTCTATCTGGTTTAGAGGATAAAGCTGATCTTTTGTAGTATTTATTATATAAAAAGGGATATTGTTTGTATTACCCATAAAGAAATTAAACTTCCCAAACTTTTGAGCAATGGCAATACTACCATTCATTGGAATAAATCCTGCAAACTTAAAAGGCTCTTTCATAGATATACAAAAAACGCCGGAACCACCATCTGAAAATCCACTCAAAAAGATCTTACCACTATTGATGTTAAACTTTTTTTCTGTTGCTTCTATCTCTTTTAGTACCATATCAATACCTGTATTATCAAACCAAGTAGCCCCTTTCTGACCATAAGAAAACATAAGATAGAAACCACCTTCCTCTGCTACTTTTAGCAGATCAGATTTTTTCATATACTCTAGAGGATCCTTTTTTAAAAAAGGTGATGAAACTGCTCCATGCATAAAAACTAAAAGAGGATTACTTCTACTTTTATCCAAGCTGCTTGGTGTATAGACTATAAAAGGTCTCTCTTTTCCATCTTTACAGATTTGTGTTAACTCGGTAAAACTGCCACTCTCTCCAAAACATAAGTTTGAAAAAAATAGTATTGCTGTTAAGAAAAATATTGTTCTGATACTTTTCATATCTAATCTCCTAATAAAGTATTTTTTACAAATTTAGCTATGATTTACAACTTTCATAAAAGATTAATCATTATAAGCTAAAATCCAAATCTCCAATTCACTCAGAGCAAGCTGTTTGTAGAGATAATCTTGGTTAGAAACCTTTACACAATTTTGAATTTCAATCAGAAAAGAGTGAAGGTCTAAACTGGAAATACCTCTCCCCCTTATGGAAGAAGTATTGGAAATATACCCCCACATATGTTGAAGAGCATTTAAGATACCATTTCTTTTAGGCTTCTTTCTAAGCTCCTTAGTTAAAGTAGAGTGAAGTTTTGAAAAATACTCCTCACCCCTATTTTGAGCCACAAATCTACCAATCTCCTTGTATAGAGGAATATTTCTTGCCATAATGGAGTACTTATGATTTACCCAAAGTTCTCTTATATTTGAAGGAGGAGATATTCTATAATTGTTACTATCTAAATAACGATCTCTTAGCTCATCATACTGCTTGTAACTATCTAAAATATAGGATTCACTGTATCTATTTTCATTGTTTATAATATTATTTATACTATCTGATGGTAGATCTATATCTTTGATGAGTCCTCTTAATTTTATCTCCGCACAAACAATTAAAAGTCTATAGTGATACTCCCAAGAAAAGTTTCCAAAAAGAGTAGGATCAAAACCTTTTTTTAGGATCTCATACTCTCTTAAAATATCATCATCTGTAAAATAGGAAGGATTTATAACCCATCTTTTCATTGTCTCTGCTCAATTTAATTGATTGTAGTTAAAACAAAATACAGCTTCATATTAACACCCCTCAGACCTTCTTTAATAAAAAAACTTAGATCTATCTAAGGTTAAACCAGATAAAAGATACTCCTTAAACTGTTAGATTATACTCAACCTGCCTTTTTAAGGAGATTCTAAATCTTAGGGTAGAGATTTATTGACTCTACCCTAAGGTTTTATAGTAAGTTTACTCAAATTACTCTCCTAAAAGTAATACAAACTGCCTACCAACTTCGCATTACTGCGTCCTAATTTTTTTCTGCTCAAATCACCTAGTATTTCTAGGCTCAAATCGCATAAAAAAATGACTCCTTGTACTACTCGCTTCTAGACAGTCTGACTTTTTCAACAACCTCAATTACTCTCCTAAGAGCAATAACAAAATAGAAACTATACTATTTTGAAATATTTTCAATAAATCTGTCAGATAATTCTACAAACACCTTATCATTTTCAGATAGTGCGTAAGGCGTTCCAATCTCTGCATTTTGCATAATACTCTTGTTCATTGGAAGTTGAGCTAATAATGCTATATTTTCAGATTCTGCATATTTTTTTGCACCACCATCACCAAAGAGATAATGTTTTTTATCACACGAATCACATACAAAATATGACATATTTTCAACAATTCCACTTATTGGAACTTTTATCTGTCTAAACATATCAACACACTTTTTAACATCTATTAAACTAACCTCTTGAGGTGTTGACACAACTATAGATCCCGTTAGACTTAATGATTGTACTATTGTTAACTGGATATCACCTGTTCCCGGAGGAAGATCCAAAATAAAAAAATCTAATTCACCCCAAACAGCCTCACTTATCATCTGTTGAACAGCAGAGTGGATCATTGGTCCTCTCCACATTGTAGCTTTTCCGGCAGGAACCAAATTTCCCATAGAAAGAAATTTTACTCCATACTTCTCAACGGGAATCATTTTCTCATTTTCAACTTTAACATCTTTCTGATCAGAACCAAACATATGGGCTATTGACGGACCTAAAATATCGGTATCTAAAAGCCCTACCTTATAACCTTTTTTTGCTAAGCTTATAGCAAGATTTGCGGCAATAGTTGATTTCCCAACCCCACCTTTTCCACTGGCAACAGCTATTTTATGTTTTACTCCCGGAAGAAGATCTTTATAATCTGCTTTTATTGAAATTCCACTTTGATTTGCCATATCTATTACTCCATAAAAATAAAAAATTAAAAAACGGTTGAAATAACTTAAAACAACCATATTTTCAAGAGAACAAACTCTTTGATAGTTGATAAAATCTTATATGTTTTAAGTAAAGTCAATATAAATTATTACCCTTTATGAAAACATTAATAAAAACCATAATAGAAAAATGGGAGAAATAAAATAGTAACATTATATTTCCCCCAAACATCTAAAAAATTATTATTTTCAGTAACTTTAAGCAGAGCTTATTCAGTATGAAAAAACAGATAAAGTTAATTTCTCTTTATTTAGTGAATAAATCCTATCGTTAGCGAATAATACCAAATTATCTCTATTTAAAAAGGGTAGTTTTACTGTTTCTACAAAACTATCTTCTTTAAAAACATCAAAAACAAGAAATTGATCTTTAGATTCTTTACACACTAATAAGTTTCCATATTTATCAATATATAGTTCCTCAATTGCTTTCTTATAATCTATTGATCTTTTTTCTCCAAAATTTCCATTTTTTTTACCCATTGACATTACAACTAGATTTTCCTTTTCCTCTTTTGTTAAATGTCTCTTTAAATATTTTCTTTCTATTTTTTTT
>PDON01000050.1 GCA_002742935.1 Candidatus Cloacimonadota bacterium
TTCCTTAGCTTTATAAGATTAGGTGTATTTTTTTATAAAACTAGGAAGCCTCTTGTGTCTGTCAAGATATTTTTTTCACAATATTATAGAAAGAACCTAAATTCAGAAGCTAGAGTTATAGCTTTATTTTCAGGAAACTCTATATTTCCTTCATTATAAGTTCCGTTTGAAACGATGATTGTATCACCCGAAGCACAACTATTTACAGCTTCCTGAATTGTAGGATAATCATTAGGAACATTTAGATCTGCCATTGAGATAGCTGAGATCAGCAAAAGGGATAGGAATAATCTTTTCATTCTGACACCTATTGTTTAATTTAGCTCATATAAATCAAATCTAATAACAGATATAAATAATGTCAAGATGTTTGGAGAAAAGTATATTAAGAATTTTAGCACAAAAGAAAAAAGCTTGTAATAGTTAAAGATTTCTGAATAAAACACTCTCAATGTATTATCAGCAATTCTTACCTAACTAATGATACGACTTTATTAATGTTTTTAATATTTTTACCAAAATCCAATGGAAGAAAACTCAATGATTTCTTACTGGAAACAAGAACCTTATTTTTCCCTATAAATTTGATTGTTAGTTTTGTACCAAAGAATAAACTAAAATCCCAAAGAGATAAAAATATAAGCTCATCTCCCCTCTTTTCCTTATATTTCCACCCTGAGTTTGTAAGTATATCTTTTATCTCAGATTCTGTTTTAAAACTATCTATTTCTGCTTCTGCTGAAAGATTCTCAGTAGTGATTTTAATATCTTTATCGCTACTACTAATAGCCCATCTTCTCTGCATCTTATCCAATCCATATAAAAAGGTTGAGTATAAAATAGAAAGGATAAGGGTAATAGATACTTTCTCAATAATTGTTCCATCTCCTTTATATAAAAAAATAATAGTAGCAAAACAGATTGACGATGAAAATAGTAGTAGTTGGATATATTCTCTTATACTCAATTTCACAGCTTTAACTCCTAATTAATTTAAAATTTGAAACAAAACCCCGTATACATAGAAATTTTAGATTTTATTAAGATCCTTAATTTATCCCAATAATTAAAAAAAACTGTTTATTTGTCAAGTGGTTTTTGTGATATTTTCTATCTATTCAAAATCTACAGACAAAAATCTATAGATGATGAAGAAAGCTTTAACTTTTAAGTGCTTAATTATTCCTTTTTAGGTAAATAAACTTCTTTTTACAATCCCTCTCTATTATTACAGAATATGGTACAAAGATTTTAATCTAACAGAATAGAAAGCTTTAAGTTCTTCAACATTATTTAGAATTTTATCCAAATAAAAGAGCAAAGCGATACCTCTCTCAACTTCCGTCTTCGGTCTCCCGTCTTCCGACTTTAACCTTTCACTTGCTTGATCTTTAAACTAAAAGTTTAATGAGGCTCTCCCTTAAACAAACCTTTCCCATAGAGCGTGAAGAGCATCTCTATTCCCAACACTAAAGAGATTATAACACCCCTCTCTATCATAAAAAAATCTCGGTTTAATCTTGCCCTCTTTATAAAATTTAAAATCTTCACTAATCCCCTTCTCCAACTCATTATGAAAATGGTTATGGTAGAAAAGCCCCATAGGTTTTGAAGATGATAACCACTCCTTTGTTAAATTTAGATGGGATAACCTACTCACTCTTATAAGATCTGCAATATAAAGATCGGTAATCCTCTCCCCTTGCCTAAACTTTAAATGGATCTTTATTTTTGCTCTTATAACCTCTGTTCTTGATATTACTAGAGTAAAATAGTTTCTAAGCTCCTCCTCAAAATCGGAAAGATCCAAATTTTCAAGAGAATCTGATATATCTAAAAACCTATTTAACTGACCTATAGACTGAGTACTATACCCCTCTCCTGAAATTGGATATTCAAAATAGAGAAGCCTTGTCAAAAACTCATCTTTATCTAGAAGCAAGCTACTATTCATAAAATCAGGATTGTGAATAGAGTCTAAAAGAGAGATAATCTCTTTGAGTTTTGGAGATAAGTTGATCCTATTTCCCATAAAATATTCAAGAGCATACTTTGCTAAAAACTCCGTAACAACAGGAGAGTGGATATGTCCACCATCTCCCCAATCCGTTAGTAAGAAACCCATTGGATTATTGGTTTTACACTCCAAAGATTTCAATTTTAGGTTCTTTTTCATGTAGGAGAATCTAAAAAATTCACTCTTCCAAGTTTGTAACCCCGGAGATATATAAAACCTTCCCTCTATTTCACTATAAACCTTTGGAATCTCATCAAAATCATACATCCAGTAGAGAACAATAACATCTTTGGGTAATCTCTTTATAAGCTCTGGACGGTTCTGTATAATATCCCCCCAGATCATAAGTTTTTTACCATAACTCTTTAAAATATCTCTGAGCTTTAGTATATACTCTAAATAAACCTCATACTTATCTCTATTTGGGTAAAGATCTTTTGATCTACCCTCCATAAAATCATAAACCTCATCACCACCTACATGTATATACTCCGAATCAAAAATAGTTGCAATTTCACTATAAACCTTATCAAAAAAATCTAGGCTATCAATATTAGGAGCAACACTCCACAAACTCTCACTTTCACTTAAATATGATAAACTATCCCATTTAAGAGAGTGAAACATATGCCCACAACTTTGATATATAGGAACTATCTCAACACCAAAACCTTTAGCGTGATCTATTATATCCCTCATCTCATCTTGGGTGTAGGAGTCCATCTCACTACCGATGAAAGGGAAAGATTTTATCTCTAAACTATTTTCAATATTAAAAAAGATCTCATTAAAACCATAACTCGCTAAATTGGTAATCATATCTTTCATTCGTGAAACAATAGGGACTCTATATCTTGAAATATCTAAAAGGATAGCTTTTTTCATTTTAAACTCGTAAATAATTAATCTATAATGATGACAATAAAATATAGTTTAGGAATTAGGAATTTAATAAAACCAATTCCTATAAAATATTATAACTTTAACAAAGAGCTCTCAATCTTAAACAATATCCCTATTTATAAGCATCATCAATCTATTCTCAATATTTGCTTTGGAGGTGTCGGGGTCAAAATCTAAAGATACTACATTTATATCGGGGTATAACTTTTTTAAGCCTTTAATGATACCTCTTCCGCTAATATGGTTTGGCATACACCCAAAAGGTTGGACTATTACAAAATCTTTTATCCCATTTCTATACATACCGATAATCTCCCCTGCCATTTGCCAACCTTCGCCAACTATAAAAGAGGGTTCCATAATATCCTTTGTAAACCTCATCATATCATAAACATCAAATGGTTTAAAACAGTATTTAAACTTCCTTGTTATAGTATCTATCCTTTTAATCGCTTTTTTATAGATTGAATCGGTAATCCCTGACATTGCTCTATCTAAAATAGGATTCTTGGCTAATCTATTACTTATCTTATGCTTTTGGACTGCTACTTCACGCCAAAAAAAGTTTATCATAGGTGGGAGATAGCACTCCATTCCTTGATCTTCTAAAAATGATTCAAGTTTGAGATTACCACTTTCGTGGTGGTTGATCAAGATCTCGCCAACCATACCTATTACTCTTCTATTTGGAGAGTTTTCCAATTCCAAGTTATTAAATTTATCAATAGCTGTTGAGTAAATCTCTATAGCTTTATCAATATTTTCTGTAAGCTCCTTTGCAATAAGAGTGAGGTAGTGATTAAAGATCTTCTCCCCTTCACCTCTATTTTTCTCATAATTTCTCAATCTTCTATAGCAAAACTCCAAACCATCAGAGAAGATTATTCCATATAGAATAGCAATCTGAAACTTTATACCAAGCTTAAAACCCGGATAATCACCCTTTTTATCCTTACCTGTTGTAACAATTGGGATCTTTTTAAACCCTGCACTGTCTAGGGCTTTTCTCGCAAGGTACGAGTATTGACCGGCTCTACAATCATCACAATTATTTGCTAGGGCAACAGCACAATTTTCACTCCCTTTCTTCAGCTGGCTAATAATCTCCCCAATATTTATTTGGGCAGGATAGCAGATATCATTGTGAACAAATCTCTTTCCATAATCTATAGCTTTTCTATCTGCTATAGGTATGGATTTTACTTTATACCCAAGTTTTGATAGTACCTCTTCGGTTATAATTGTGAATGAATGGGATAAGTTTGGAATAAGTATTGTTCTCTTTTTCCTATCTGCCTTTGTAAACTTTGGAGATTCTACACTCTCCTCTTTTCTCTCTTTAATCCGTTTTGATCTTTTGAGTTTCACAGATTCAATAAACGATTTTATCCTTATCTTTAAAGGTCCACTATTCTCCCCTTCATCAACCTTTAAAATAAGGGCAGATTTCCCTACAGATCTCATTATCCGTTCAACCTCATCGGAGATAACAGCATCATGTCCACAACCAAAGCTTACCAATTGAATAATCTCAAGATCCTCCCTCTTTGCAGCTATAAATGCTGAAGCTACTACCCTTGAGCTATTGGGCATAGTGAGATCGATCTTTGAAGGTTTTAGATCAACACTATCAAGACCTTCCAAAGATTCAGGAATAATGATATCAACACCATAACTATTGCATATTTTCGATATATCATGGCTTATCCAACTATCGTAGTGGTAAGGTCTTCCACTTAGGACAATCTTAAAAGATGAACCCTCTTTTTTACCCTCAACTTTAAGGGAATCAAAAAACCTTTTTTGGGATTCATAACCATCTTTTAAGGCTTTTTTTATCTCCTTTGGTGGTACATTAAAATAGTTTTTAAAGAAATCTATAATCTGATTAACCTTACTCTTCTCATTGTACCAATGGAAAGGTGGTCGTAAAAACTTTACCCCTTTGAAGCTATGGGAGTTCTCTATTACTTGAGGATATCCATGAAAAACTGAACAGGTAAAATTGTTTGTAGCCGTAGGGTTTTCCTTAATATTTCTAATCATCATAGGGAAAAATATAGAATCAACCCCTTTGTCTAGTAGATATTCAATATGACCATGAACCACCTTAGCTGGAAGACAGGCAGTATCCGAAGGGATAAAGATCTCACCTTTAGAGAAGATTTTTGATGATGAGGAGGGGGAGACCACAACTTCAAAACCCAAAGATGTAAATAGACCTCTCCAAAATGGAAGGGATCTATAAAAATCTAATACCTTAGGTATTCCAATCTTACCCCGTTTTGGAGGGTTTTCAATAGAGGTGTAGTAGTTTAAAAGGTTTCTATTATAGGTTTTAACAAGATCAATCCTTGCTCTCTTTTTTAGATCCGATAGTTCTAGTTTAGGTCTTTCACACCTATTGCCACTTATAAACTTTCTCTTCTCATCAAAGCTGATAATATCTAGTTTACAACTATTAGAACATAGTTTACAAACCTTTCCTCTCTCAATGGTATAACTAACCTTTTGAGGATCAAATTTAAAGCTAGATCTCTCCTTCTTATTCTCTTTTGCCAATAGGGCAATCCCTACAGCACCCATAAGATGAGGATTTTTAGATATTAAAACCTCTTTCCCCAAGTATAGCTCTATAGCTCTTAAAACAGCTTTATTTTTGAGAGTTCCCCCCTGAACCATAACCTTCTCTCCAAGATATGAAACAGAGTGATCCCTTATAACCTTTGTAAATATGTTCTCGACAACTGAGTAGCACAGACCTGCCATGATATCATCTATCTCTGCTCCATTTTTCTGTTCGGTTATAACAGATGAGTTCATAAAAACTGTACATCTGGAACCTAGAGCAGCCGGAGAACTGCTTTTGAAAGCAATATTTTCAATATCCTTTAGTTCAATACCAAAACTCTTGGCAAAACTTTCGAGAAATGATCCACAGCCGGCAGAACAAGCCTCATTTAAAACAATATCTTTAACAACACCTTTCTCAACCCTTATACCCTTAATATCTTGACCACCAATATCCAAGATAAATGAGAGATCTTCATCGTAAAAAACAGCTCCCTTTGTGTGGGCAATGGTTTCAACATTTGAGTAATCTATAGAGAAACAACTCTTAAAAAGATCCTCTCCATACCCTGTAACCCCTGAGGATTTTATCCTTGGTAATAGATCTATATTCTCCTTAAAAATAGAGTGAAAACTTTCAAGAGGTTTACCCATATTTGAGGTGTAACCACTTCTATAAATAGATCCGTTTTCATCTATTAAAACATATTTTGTCGTAGTGGATCCTGCATCAATACCGAGGTATAGATCATCGGTAAAATCTTGATCCTTTAGATCTGTTTCAAACCTAGAGAGAAACCTTTCTTTCTCATAGATACTCTTAAAGAATGGAGGGAGGGTCTTTCTTTTGGATTTTATACTCTCTATTTTGGAAAGGTTGGAGATATCTATAGATTTTATATGGTCTACGGAGTAGATAGCAGATCCAAAAGCAGGTAGGTATTCACAAGATTCTGGAATGATTACACTCTCTATCCCTAGTTTCTCCTTAAAGATCTCTTTGAAATATGGTATATATTTTATAGGCCCACCTGCCAAGAGAAGAGGCTCCTCTATCTTTATACCTTGAGCTAATCCTGCAACAATTTGGGAAACAACAGCATATAAGATACTCTTAACTATATCATTCTTATCTGCACCTTGATTTATTAGAGGCTGGATATCAGTCTTGGCAAATACTCCACACCGTCCAGATATTTGATGAACTGTTTTTGCTTCTCTTCCAATGGTATCAAAATTTCCTAGATCGATCTTTAAAAGAGAACTCATTTGATCCAAAAAAGCACCTGTTCCACCGGCACAAGATCCATTCATTCTCATATCGGAAAGAGAGCCTTTTCTAAATAGGATAAGTTTTGCATCTTGACCACCAATGTCAACAACAGAGTTTATATTGCTAAATTTGGATTTTATAACTAGTGATAGTGCAACAACCTCTTGAATATAGTTTATCTTTAAGATATTGGAGATCTCTCTGCTACCACTACCTGTTATACCCCAACTCTCAATCTTATACTTTTGGGTAATTTTTCCTACTATATCTTTTAGACAACTCCACTGCTTGGCTTTATGTCTCACATAGGTTTTATCAACTATATTGTAATCTTTATCTATTACGATAAATTTTATTGTTGTTGAGCCTATATCTATACCTGCGTAGTAGAGCATTGAATCCTACTTAATTTTTATAATCCATTCAATATAATAATTTTATTAGGTTATAACTATAGGAGAGGGGATAAAATTGTTTCACTTATAGGTTTTAAGGTTTGTATCTATGTGTTTTAGAGAGGGGCTGATGTCAACTATAAGCTTTTGTGTTGTTATTGGTTTAGAGAGCTTGTATCTTATTTAAAGAAAGAGGTAGTAGCAATGATGATATATAGTCATTGTGTTTCGTGCTCTGAGACCGAAGATGAGAGATATAGAAAGACCGAAAGATTTAAATAGGATCTCCTGAAAAAAGGAGAAGTACTATTTATTTAGCAAGTTAATAGTTAATTAGTAGCTATGAAATGCAAGGTTTTTATTTTAATTATGAATTGCCTGTCTTCTGCTGTTAGCAGGCAGGCATAGATAAATGAGTTACTTTTTCCGTAACTTTTTTGCTTATGATTTTTTCAGTAGACCCTAAATATGGTAGCAAAACTCACAAGGAAGCAAAGCAAAATATTTAGAGATAGTAAAAGAGTTAGAAACATAATTATATAAAACTGGTGCTTAATGACAAACGATATTATAAAAAACAATGAACAAAGATTACTCGACCGGTTATCAGAACTGGTAGAGCTGAGCGAATATAAAATATCTTCGCAAGCCAATAGTACTTTAACTATGTTGTTTTGGCAAATTGGTAAAGATATTAACGATTTTATATTAGGGAATCATCGAGCTGAATACGGTAAACAGATTATGTCGTCAGTATCGAGATATTTAACTCAAAAATACGGCAATAATTTTGAGTTACGCAACCTCAGGCGAATGAGGCAGTTTGCCGAACAATTTACCGATCTTGAAATTGTGTCGACACTGTCTACACAATTAAGTTGGTCCCATTTTGTAGAATTACTTCCTATAAAAAAAGAAGAAGCAAAACTTTTTTATGCTCAAAAATCAATAGAAGGGAATTGAGGCAAAAGAGAGATTAGAAAGAAGACGGTTGAGATAATCAGACTACCTGCCAACTTTCTATTACTGCGTCATCGATATTTCAAAAACCAATATCCAAAATAACTTTAAGCTAATTGAAAGGGGAGTTACAGATTTTGACGATAAATCAATTTTTTAGAAAAATGTATTTTAGTTCGAAGATATCAAATAAATTATTCAAAGATATTTATGAAATAATATAATAGAAGGAGCTTACTATGAAGTTATTTATACTAATATCTAGCATCACCCTTTTAATTAGCTGTTCTAAAAAAGAGAAAAATTATACTATAATAAATAAAAAAGAAATAACAATTATTTCAAATAAAAATACACCCTCAAACCCTGAGTTTAAAATAAGTTTAGAAAAACTATTTTCTATAAAAGGATTTGATAAGTATACAAATAACGATTCAATAAATTTTGAAGATATTTCTCAATTACAAATTGATAAAGATAATAATATTTACATTAGTGATTCAAAATCAGCGACTATCAGAAAATTTAATTACAATGGTAAATTTATTACTTCTTTCGGAGGAAAAGGTCAGGGTCCCGGTGAATTTACATTGTTTAGTAATTTTATAATATTAAATGACACAATTGTTGCCATAGACAATTTAAATAAAATTATTAAATTTTCATCTTCTGGAGAATTTATATGTGAGAAAAAATTTGATAAAAGAAAGAAAATAGGTGAAATAGAAGTAATAAATTATTCTACTATTTTATCTGATATTTCTGAAACAGAAATCAAGGGAAAAGATTTTTTAAATGATAGATACTTAGTTCGGAATATCGCATTACTAAATAATGATTTTATACAAAACAAAGGTATTTTAAATAAATCTAAGGCTTCTTTTAAAACTATAGTTGAAACAGATGGTGGTTTTTTTATCAATCATCAATTTTGTTCAAATGAAGAAAATATTTATATTGCATATCGTAGCAAAGATCAATATAAAATTGATGTTTTTGATTTAAATTATAAAAAAACAAAGGAAATAAATAAATTTTACCGTAAAATTAAATATACAGATAGTGAATTAAATTATTTAAAAAGAGATAATAATGATCCCTATTTTAATATTAAATATAACTATAAAGTTTCTATAATTGATATTATAACTGATAAAAAAAGTAATTACCTATGGGTTGAAAATATTATGAATCTAGACAAAAATTTAGTTAAATTTGATATTTTTAAAGATGGAATATATATAAATAGTCACAATTTTATAGTTGATAAAGATGATTTTAACCCATTAAGAAACAGAACGCAATTTTACATAAATAATGGTCGTTTCTACTATTATTCAAAATCAAAGAATGAGCTAAATGTTTTCAATATCCACTATATTAACGGAAGTAATACTTCTAAATGAAAAGATATCTTTTACCCTATATTATAAGAATATAAGTATACATTAAGACTGTCGATAAACTTCACATTACTGCGTCCTAATTTTTTTCTGCTCAAATCACCTAGTAGTTCTAGGCAATGGATCGCATAAAAAAATGAATCCTTGTACTGCTCACTTCTAGACAGTCTGAATTTTTCAACAACCTCATTAATAACGGGAGCACTAATGCTCCCGTTATTATCACCTCTTAAACAATAGGGGTCTTTATATACCTCTTTGATAGTTCCTTTTAATGTGGTTACAACAAATCTAGAATTTAATCTGACAACTGTATATTCCGTTTTTTATTTTTCCTATTACTGAAGATCATCATAAATAACATGCTTTTAACCATCCTCTTCATGTTATTTTTCAACTTTATCCAATAGTAGTGACTTTGTAAACTTTTTGAGATTTTATCACATAAACCTGTTTTCGAATCTGTAATATTTAAAAGTGGAGATCCTCCATCACTTGTTATATATCCACCATTAAAATTTACTATAATTTTAAGAGTTTTCTTGGATTTTTTATAAAAGGGAAGAATAGCCTTTTATGGAATTGAAAAAATGGAAAAACCTCCAATTTATGGAGGTTTTTCGACAATCTTATAGCAAGCTTTTGAGCTCACTCTTTTTTATTAATTTATACAGTTAATGAGCCTATTTAGTTAGAACCATCTTTTTAGTTGTGCTTTTTCCGTTAACAGTAAGCTTGTAGAAGTAGATTCCTGAATTAAGGTTAGAAGCATCAAAGATAGATGAATGAGTTCCAGCTTTTTCATTATTGTCTGCTAACTCGCTTATAATTTTTCCACTGCTATTATACACCAAAAGTTTAACCCTTGAATCTCTATCTAGGCTATAGGTTATTGTAGTAGTAGGATTAAAAGGGTTTGGATAGTTTTGTTCTAAGGAGAAACCTGATATAACATCCTCTTCAATCATCCCTACAGTATTCATCTCAGCTATAGCTGCATCTAAGTTTGCAGGTAAACCAGAAACCGGCCATGCGGCATCTAAGTGTCTAACTTTATAATCAACACCAATTAGAACGGCTGTAGGATATGCAAATACACCAAAATCACTGGCATATTGCTCCAATATTTGCCCATATGTTAAGTTGTATGTTAAAGGAGGGTTAAACTTAGTCCTCCACGACGAACCATTTAAACTTTCCCAGTTTGAAAGATCAGACATTGAGTTTACAAAGTATGCGTTTTCCTGATAAGTCTGCCAGACTTCTTCGACTGCGGGTGCGTCGTTATTACAAGCACCTCAACCGGTGAATCCAAAATCAATTAGTACAACTTTTCCACTGTCAATAATCTCATGAAGAGATCTTTGGGTCACAACAATATTCCCATCCGCATCAAGATTGGAATCTTCCCAAGTCAAATCCTCCACTACATCCCCAACGTTGTAGGCTGCACTTAAGCTTGTAACAAAAAGAGCTATAAGCAAAATTATCTTTTCCATGACTTCCTCCATTTTATTTTCCCTTATTACAATTTAGTGAGTTTATAGTAGAAAGTGCAAGTAGGAAAGAGTTCTTTCCACTATGATTAGAATCTTTTTTTTATTTTAAAGGCTATATTTCAGCATAAATTTCCTGTCGGTTACACTTTTTTCATACTAACATCCTTCACTTTTTGGACAAAATTAACCATTGTAGGCAATATTTCTATTATCGGTACTGAGATTATTGAAAAAGTCATACTTTCGAGAAACGAGTAATGCAAGGAGTCCTTTTTTGCAAAAAACAAAAATTATTTATTATAAAGCTTGATCTATAAATAACGATCCTAAAAGATATGATTGTTATAATTATTAATAAAATTATGTATCTTTGTGTGTAAATTAGTAATAAAGAAGAGTTTATGAAAAAAGAGAGACCAATTTTAGATAAAAAAATAGATGTTCAAGATTTTAAAGATTTCTATTGGTTGAAAGAGGAATTGGTAAAATTTTGTAGAAAAAATGGAATCAGTTATGTTGGTGGGAAAATTGAGATAACAGATCGAATTATTGAATATCTTGAAACAGGGAAAATTAGAAAACCTAAAACAACAATACAAAAGAAATTACCAAAGCCAACAAAACTACTGACATTAGAAACGATAATTGGAGTTGATTATCGAAGTTATAAAGAAAAGAAAGAGTTCCTTCAGTCTATTATTGGGAAACAATTTCATTTCACAATTCATTTATTGGAGTTTTTTAAGCAAAATATCGGGAAGAAAACTTATGGGGATCTTGTTGATGAATGGTATAATGAGCAAAAGTTAAAAAGCGACCCAAATTTTGTAAAAGAGATTGCACCACAATTTGAGTATAATAGTTACATTAGAGATTTTATGAAAGCCAATCCAAATATGACAAAAAAAGATGCAATAAAATATTGGAAGTTAAAGAAGTCGATCTCTGGAGATAATAAGTACTCAGAAAAAGATTTAGAATTGGATAAATAGAAAAACAGATCTATTTTATTAAGGGAATATAATTATACTCTTTTCAATAAGTTTAAACAATGAGGTGAAAATGAAATATTTATTAGTTATTTCAGCTGTAACTGTTCTGTTAATGTTCATAATAAGTTGCCAGAAAGAGTCGAAAAGTTATAAAATTATTCGTAAAAATAATGTTGAGTATATTATCAATAAAAATAGTCGTATAGATGATGATAATATTGTAAAAGTAAATAAGGTTAAGTCCATATCAGGCTATGATGAAAAGAGAGAATCAATCTGTAATTTTACTGCATCTTACCTATTTAAAGTAGATACTAAGGGTAATCTATTTATTTATGATAAACAATATAGCACAATAAAAGTTTACAATGATAAAGGGTTATATCAAAATAGTATTTCAAGATTGGGTAAGGGTCCTACAGAAAATGAAAACTTTATTACATTTTATATCTATAAAGATACCGTACAAATTATTGATAACTTCTTGAAAATAAAAAAATTTGGAATCGATGGAGAGTATTACTATACCAAAACATTAGAAAGTAGATTGCTCTTTGATAATATAATTCAATGTAATGACTCCACTATCCTAGCTTCATATAAGAGTTTTTACAAGAAGGATAATAAAGTACATATATCAAATAATTTGAAGATCCTTAACAATAACTTCAAAGAGAAAAAAACAATCTCTAAGGAAGAATACTCTTATGAATCAATGCCTTACAATGATTTCTTTAAAGAAAATATATTTTCAGTTCGTGAAGATATAATCTATTTAAGCCATAGAAGTAAATCAGAATATAAAATAGAATGTTATGATTTAAAAGGAGAGTTGATAAAGGTTATCTCTAAAAATTTCCTCAAGAGTAAATATAGCAATCAAGAGTTAGATTTAATCAAAAAAGATCAGCCCAATAACCCATATTTTAAGAAATTTTATGATTATAAAATCTCTTTATATGATCTTCATATTGATGATAATGGTTATATATGGGTTGAAAGAAATAGTGGGCTGTTCAATAAAAATATTGAGTTTGATATTTTTAACAGTAAAGGTGTTTTTATTAAAAAATTTATCTTTCCAAGCAAAAATGATGAAATATTATTCAACTTCTCTAATGAGAAAATATATATCTTAAACACAGCTGAAAATCTTATTGATGTCTATAATTATAAATATTAATTAGCATGAGTTCTATATATCTATGTTAGGGTATACTGAAAAAGTACAAAAATTCGAAATTACGACAACTCACCATTGTAGGTAGAAAGGGCATGCTGTCTCTACAATTCATAATTCACAATTCATAATTAAAATAAAAGCCTTGCGATTTATAGCTAACTATTAACTTCCTAAATAAATGATATCTTCCTTTTTCTCTATACCCTATTTAAGCTTCTTCTCTATAATCTTAAAAATAGTTCTAATAAAGTTGATCTCTTTCTTATTGAGCATCATTCGTTTAAAAAGCATGTTGATGTTGTCTAAGACCTGTTTCTTATGTATATCCTTTTCCAAAACCTTTTCAGCAATAATTTCAGCAATCTGATCTTTTGCAATTCTCTTCTCTTCACTGTCAATATAGGAATCATCTTTAGTAGTAGATACGGTTTCAATATGTTTATGGATCTCATATAAAGAGAGCATAGTAGCCATTGAAAGGTTTAGAGAGGGGTAGTTTGGATCTGTAGGTATTGTTACAAGTTTATCTGCTAGATCGAGTTCATCATTATTGAGACCATTTGTCTCATTACCAAATAGGATTGTAACTTTAGACTCTTCCGGTAGAGAAGCTATCTCTTTTGCCATCTGTTCAGGAGAAAGAACCTTATAATGTTTCCTTTTTCTATTGGAGAAAGCATATACAACATTGCTACTCTTTACCTCTTCATATAAAGAGTTGCTATTTCTAAAATATTCCATATGATCCTTTGCTCCGGCAGCCATTGTTCTACTCTCATCAATATTGAAATTGATTTGGTTGACAGCAACAAGGTTTTTAAACCCAAAATTTTTCGCTGCTCTAGCTACGGAACCAATGTTTCCCGGCGACCATGTTCTAACTAAAGCTATTTTTATATTCTCTTTTTTCTTCATAGTTTATGATGATATGAAAAAAAAGCTTTTTAATCAAGAGAGAAAAGTTAAATCCTAGTAGTTGATTTATGCTCAAAACTGGGAATTTCTAACCTCATCTTGACAAGGAGTATATAAAAAACTATACTATAAAATATTACAAAATTGGGGATAAAATGAAAAATTATAAAGAGATTATAAAATCGTACAGAGAAGATCTTCACAAGATTCCGGAGATAGCATATAGCGAGATAAAAACATCTAAATATATAAAAACAGTTCTTGAAAGATTGGGTTGTTTTTCTATAACAAGCTATGCTAAAACAGGATTGGTTGCAGAATATAGGGTTAATGATGATAAGTTTGTAGCATTCAGAACCGATATTGATGCCCTACCTCTAAAGGAGTTGACAGATCTAAGTTTTAAATCTACCCACGAGGGATTTATGCACGCATGTGGTCATGATGTACATATGTCTATTATGCTTGGAGTAGCTGAATATATAGAGGAGAGCAGACCAAATAGAAATATAGCTCTAATTTTTCAGCCTGCAGAGGAGGGTAATGCCGGAGCAAAAAGGATGATAGATGAGGGTCTTTTTAGAGATAGAGAGATAGAGGAGATATATGCACTTCATACATCACCTAAATTTAGAACGGGATCTATTGGTATAAATAACAATAAAATGTTTGCGGGTACAGTTGAGTTCTCTATTGAACTTAAAGGGGTTGGAGGTCATGCAGCTTACCCCCATCTTGTAAATGATGTAAACACAGCCGGAGCAACATTGGTTCTCAACCTTAACACTATCACATCTAGATTTTTGGATCCTATACATGAAAAAGTTATCTCTATAGGTTGTATAAAGGGTGGGTCTGTTGCCAATGTTATGCCTGAAAAATTTACTCTCCACGGAACAGCGAGATCCTACTCAAAAGAGGATTTAAAAAGGGTAAAACAGAAACTTAAAGATATGTCAGAAGGTGTCGCTCTCTCATATGGATTAGAATCAACTCTTAAGATAGTATCTGAGTATGTTCCACTTATAAATAATAAGGAAACAGCAGAAAAGATTATTAAGTCAGCAAAATCTATGGGTGTTGAGGTAATTGATTGTGCTCCTGAAATGACAGGAGAGGATTTTGGATTTATGAATAGCGAAGTTTCTGGATCTATCTATTGGCTTGGAGTGGCTTATGATGATGATAAAAAGAACTTTAATCTACACAACCCCAAATACTCGCCAAATGAGGAAAGCTTTATAAATGGATTTAATATCTTTAAGGGTATAATTGGTAACTCCTAATCAATCATTAATGATATTTTATCATAGCTTAACAATACTTAGATTATTATATTCTCTACTAGTTACAATTGGAGGTTATTATGGAAAAAAGAAAAGATTTTATTGATAAAAATGTAATGACTGATTTTGATGATGATCAATTTTTCTCTGAAATGATAGATATAGACAAGCTAAATAAAGGAGAAATAGATAAAGAGGAGAAAAAGAGACTGGATATTTTAAGAAAAGCTAGAGAAAATGCCAGAATAGCAGATGTTTAGTCCTTTTTTATATTAGTTGATAAATAGGGGTATAAATTTTTTATACCCCTCAAACTGCCTACCAACTTCCCATTACTGCGTCATCGATTTTTTCTACTCAAATCACCTAGTATTTCTAGGCAATGGATCGCATAAAAAATCAACTCCTTATACTGCTCGTTTCTAGCCGGTCTGACTTTTTAAGGCAACCTACAATAGTTTGATAACAGTTATCTCTCCAAAAGTTCCAACCCTCAAAGGTGGCCCCCAAAAACCTGTTCCCTGATTTACATAGAGTTTAGCCCCCTCTTTTTCATACAAACCTTTAAGATATGGTTGATCTAAGTAGACAAAAAAATTAAAAGGGAAAAATTGACCTCCATGAGTATGCCCCGACACAGTTAAATCATAACCTGATTTTAAACTCTCCTCAAAAGATTTTGGTTGATGAGCCATCAAAATTTTATACCCTTTACCATTATAATTTTCCAAGGAGTTTTTTACATCACTCTTAGGAAACTTAAAAGATGATGCCCTAAAATCATTAACACCTCCAATGTAGAGATCTAAACTATCAATATTTACACCACTATTTTTTAGAACAATAAACCCCACCTTCTCTGCCATAGATACAATCTTATTCATATTGTTATAATATTCATGATTCCCCGTAACAAAATATTTTCCATAACGAGGGTTCAATTTTCTCAGAAGATCAATCTCCTCTTTAAAGTGATCTACATTACCATCTGCAAGGTCTCCCGTCAGAAGAATAATATCGGGCTCCTCTTTCTCTATAAGATTTACCATATTTAATACAAACCGTTTTCCTATTAGATAGCTTATATGTATATCGGATATCTGGATAATTTTAGTACCGGAAAGTTTAGAGCTAATTCTATCACTTTTAATATCAACATATTTAACTATAGGGTTAAAGGCTTTAAAAACTCCGTAAGCAGATATTACAATAGTTAAAATAACCATTAATGTAATAGCAAAACTATCTGTAAAAATTTCAGCAGAAACAACTATATTGGAATCTAAGATTACACTTAAAAAGTTTACCAGATTGATCAATAGTATAAAAATATCTCTAAAAAATGATAGAATTATAAAGGTTGAAAACAGGGCAAAGATTCCATAAAGTATCCAATTTATTAAAATCAATAATGGCTTTGATATTATAGCATATCTAAAAATGGTAGAAAATAGGGGAGCAAACAGTATTATAAGAGAGATTAAAACAGATAAAGGTAGTGAAACTCCAAAACTCAAACAGAGGCTGTATGAGCTGTATCCAATAAGAGATATAAGAGTTATTAAAATATAGATAATCATGAAACCTCATAACATTAATTTTGAAAACATCTCTAATTCTACAATATATATCTGCCAAAGATCAAAAACAGAGAAAGAAGTCAAATATATTAATTAATTTTTCTATTTTAAAAAGACCTATCATTTATTAATATATTATTATAGGCTATAAATTGATGACTCTAACATATAAAAGGTTTCTAAATCTTTACAGATTTCCCTTAATCATAAACCTACGGAAATAGAATTATGATCAAAACAATAAAAAAAGCTTATACACTAACAGAGCTATTAACCGTTGTAACAATTATTTCAATACTCTCTATATCGGGAATAGTAGGGTATAGATCAATTATAAAAAACTCAGCAATATCAACATTAAAAAATGCGGTTATGCTAAATGTTGAGCTTATAAAAACATACAAAAGCATACATGGCATATGGGTTACGGATGCGGAAGAGGGCAATGAGAATCTTACAACTAATGAGGAGATGTTGAGGTTAGGTCTTACTCAAAGGGATCTTTCTGATCAATTTATGGTTAGGGTGTTTAGAAAAAATGGACTCCCCCATGTTATTGCTAGAGAGCAGATAGGGAAAAACAAGTTTAATATAAAGGTCAGTTACTATTTTGGAGATAACGAACTTAAAGTGGAATATCTGGAGTAAATGATATTTTTATTATAAAAGATTTTGATCTACCCGGTATTCGTAATGATAAGTTTGTAGAACTGACAAATAGAACTCTGGTTAAAAAGAGTAGGATTTACACATTTAGGATCTAGTGAAAAAAGCTTAGTTTCTATTTATTGAAAAATTTAGATAGATGTTTTTGAAATAAAGTGTAAGAGTTTAATTGATAGCTATCCAAAAGCATACAGTTAATATAGAAGAGAAAAGAGATGCAATAAAAGTTAGCTTTACTTTATATTGCGGGGAGAACCATAATGGGTAAACTTATCTTATCATTGGATGGCGGTGGAATACGGGGAGCCGCCACAACACAGTTTTTATACCGTATTGAAGAAAAATTGAAAAAAGAGTACAAGCTTTCAATAAGAGATTGTGTTGATTTCTATGCAGGGACAAGTACCGGCAGTATAATAGCCATTGCTTTAGCTACAACTAAATTAAGCATGAATGAGATAAATAATCTCTACAATCCTAAAAACGCAAAAAAGATATTTTTAAAAAATAAAGGCTGGTTTGAGATTGATGGAATAAATGCCCCAAAATATGAGAGTGAAGGTAAGCTAAATATGTTAAAATCTACTTTTGGAGATATTAACTTTGGAGATACAGAAGAAAACAAACATATTCTTGCTGTAACATACTCAATCAAAGAGAGAAAACCTCTGGTGATTAAATCTACAGATCCAAATCATACTAAACTAAAAAGTTATGATGTGGCAGATGCTTCTAGTGCTGCTCCAACTTACTTTCCTACAAAAAGAATGGAGATTAATAATGAAGAATTATGGCTTATTGATGGAGGAGTAACAGCAAACAATCCAACTATGTGTGCTATAGTGGAAGCTAAAAAAGTTTGGAAAGAGCCTCTAAATGAATTAAGAGTCCTTTCTATTGGAACCGGCTATAAAGCAAGAGAAATAGATGGAAGTGAATCTAGAAGCTGGGGTGTATTAGAATGGTTTTCAAAAGGTCAAATTTTAGGTGTCTTATCAGATGAAAGGATAGTAGATTACCAAGTAAGAACTATACTTGAAAAAGATAACTATTTAAGAGTTAATTGTAGAATGAATAGAGAGGAGGGATTAATTGAACCTCCCGATGATTCTATGGACAATATTGATGAAAATAATATACAAAAACTAAAGTCTATGGGTAACTTCTGGTTTGAAAAAGATGGAGAAAGGGCAATAAGCTTATTGATTAAAAATAGAAAATCTTAAATTTGGAAACTTTTTATGAAAGCCAACAACTATTTATTAAACTTTTCTCTATAGATCCTACCATCTTTTAGATATATAACCCTCTTGGCATAATTGGATATCTCATCTTCATGGGTTACAACAACAATAGTATTCCCTTTTCTGTTTAATGAGGTAAGAAGCTCCATAATTTCATTACTTGTTTTAGTATCAAGATTACCCGTAGGTTCATCTGCTAAAATTAAACTAGGTGAGTTTACCAAAGCTCTTGCAATTGCTACACGCTGTCTCTGACCACCGGACATCTCCATAGGTTTATGCTCCAGTCTGGAACCTAGACCTACATTTTCTAAAGCCTTTATAGCCATCTCTTCTCTTTTATCAACACTAACACCGGAATAGATTAAAGGAAGAGCAACATTTTTAATAGCATTATATCTTGAAAGAAGATTGAAAGTCTGAAAAATAAAACCAATCTCTCTGTTTCTAATATCAGCCAAATCATCATCATTAGTACCAAAAACATCCAACCCGTTAAGGCAGTAACTTCCTGAAGTTGGAGAGTCTAAACAACCTAAAATATTCATAAGTGTTGATTTCCCCGAACCTGAACTACCCATAATAGCAACAAATTCACCCTTACTAACACTAAGATTTATACTATCCAAGGCATTTACAGTTTCAGAACCAAGACTATATCTCTTACACAGATTCTCTATTTTGATAACTTCTTTTTCCATTCTAAGCCAAAGATTACTAAAAGTTAAAACTACCGTAATAATGTATTTAAATTAAGGGTAAAATAAAAAGCTTTTTTAAAAAAATCTTAAAACTTTTTTGGATACAAAAGAAGTGTTATAAAAAGTCAGAGTTTCGAGAAGCGAGCAATAGAAGGAATTATTTTTTTATCTGATCCATAGCCTGGTAAACGGTAAACCTAGATGATTTGAATATAAAAAAGTAATAACGCAGTAATGCGAAGTTTATCGGAACTCTGTAGATTTTTTCAAGATTTTTTCTTATCATTATAGAGTAGGATAGAGTTTAGAAAGTTAAATATGAAAATTTATATAGATAATGATGCTTGCCCCAAAATGGCAAAAGAGATATTGTACAAAACATCAAAAAGGGAATCCATTGAACTTATCTTTATTGCCAACAGCTTTGGAAGAAACCCATCAAAACCTCTGGTTGAGTATATAGTTGTGGGAGAAGGAGCTGATGTTGCCGATGATAAAATTGTAGAGCTTATCAACGAAGGTGATTTGGTTATAACAGAAGATATTCCTTTAGCTGATAGAGTTATAAAAAAAGGAGGATTAGTTGTAACTTCAAGAGGTGAGGAGCTTAATGAGAATAACATAGGGGAAAGATTAGGAGTAAGAGACCTTATGGATGATCTCAGGAATATAGGTATAAATACCGTTACTACTCCTCCATATAAACAAAAAGACAGATCTCAATTTGCAAACACTCTCAATAGGGTTATAACAAAAATGAAAAAAATAAATAAGAGGGCTCTATAATGGGTAGTAAGATTTTTACCGGCAAATATGATATAAATAGTATAAATATTGGTTCAAACAGGAAACTTACTCTTTACAGTTTAATGGGTATTTTACAAGATATTGCCAGCCGTCATGCTTTTTATTTAGGTTATGGTTATGAAGATATGAAAAAACTTTCTCTTTTCTGGGTTCTGACAGCACAAAAGATAAAGATTTACGACTGGGCATCTTGGCATCAAAAACTAAGAGTTGAAACATGGACTACACCCATAAGAAAATTCTATGCTTTTAGAGAGTATCAATTCTATATAGAGGATAGAGTTGTTGGAGAGTGTTCTACAAAGTGGTTGATATTGGATGGTAAAACAAGAAAACCTGTAAGAGCAGAATATATAAACAAAGATATCCCTTACAGAGATGATTTTAATTTAGATTTTTCAACAGAGAAGTTGGTACTACCCGATGATATGAGCTTTGTAAGAGAATACTCTGTTTACAATAGTGATCTTGATATGAATGGGCATGTAAATAACACAAAGTACTGTAAATGGGTTTTAAACTCTCTTCCCTTCCATTGTTTTACAGAAAAAATTATAAAAGAGTTTGATATTCAATTCTTGAATGAAACATTTTTAGGGGATAAGGTTGAGTTGTTCAGATCTAAAAATGAAGATATAGAAAATAGTTGTGAATCTATATATTTTAAAGGTGTAAGAGGAGCTGACAAAAACTCTCTTTTCTCTTCCAGATTACTATTTACAACACCTTAAAAAGGATAAATAACAACTATTAACCAACTTAAAAAATATTTTTAGCCATTATCTTGGTGTATTAGACACTACTACTTTCCCGTAACTTCTGTTTTACTTCTTTTAACTACAGAAGGATTGTAAAAAAAAGTATAGAAATATTTTTAAAATAAAGATTGCATTTCTCTAAATCTTATTGTATATTCTTTTCAGTTGATCGCGGGATGGAGCAGTTTGGTAGCTCGTCGGGCTCATAACCCGAAGGCCACAGGTTCAAATCCTGTTCCCGCTATTTAGAGAGGATCTTGTTTTAGATCCTTTTTTTATTTCCCTATTTATTATATTTTTCTAATCTTAGCTCTATTTAACCTGAGTTTGCTAAAGCTGGCAGGCTATTTTATATAATAATCAAAGCTAGGGATTATAAAAATCATATCTTTTGGGTGCTTATTTGTTTTTATTCAACCTTTTATATGAAACAAATAAAAATACTATTCCTATTACTTGAATAATTACATGATGTATATTTATTTTTGCCCCTAAACCAAAAACACCTCCATCAGAGTTTACTTTAATTAGAACTTCTGAAAATTGAGCAAAAATTGCGAAAATATGTAGTAATAAAACCGTTTTAAAATTGTGTTTTGTAAAGAAGATTGTAGCGTAACTAAACAGTGAATACGCCAATACCCAAGCTCCACAAATTTGTGTCAGTTGCAACCCTACTCTATCGTTATTATTACCAATAACAGAAGCAAAACCTGTAGAAGAGTGTAGAAGTTCTTCAGTATTAAAAATCAGCATTAAACCAAAAACAAAACAAGCCCAAGCATGATAAGAAATTATTGCACTTGACTCTGAACTGATTGTGCCTTTTGCAAATATTTTTTCGCCAAAAATATAAAGCAGTAAGGCTTGTGTTAATCCGAAAAAATAAATACCTACCAAAAACCAAGGAATTTCGCCTGTTGTTACAACGATATTACTAAACATTGCGAAAATTATTGATATCGTGAAAATTGTTCCATCGATTAAAAAATGAGATTTTTTTATTGTATTCATAACTCTACTCTTCTATTTAAAGGTTGTAACTTCTTTTGCATCAAGTCGGATACTTTCGTGAGGGGTATAGTTTGATTTTCCGATTGCAATCATCATTACAGGAACATATCTTTCAGGATCAAGACCCAATGTTAATGCTATCTTAAATATTAACTGTTTTGCCAAAATAAAAGTTAACAGTTTTGCTGATAGTTTTTATAATAATTTCAAAATGAATTGGGATTA